>JAGIAF010000342.1 GCA_017745015.1 Bdellovibrio sp.
ATCTTAGATGTGTATTTACCTTGCTTGATTTCAAGCCAGTTATTTTCTTTTTTGATGAGCGTGATTGGACCTTCAGAAAGTTCCTTCGCAATTTCAAAAAGACTTTTTGCTGAAACCGCCACTTTACCTGGTTGATGAACTTGCGCTTTGATTTGGTCCGTAAGGCTTACTTCCAAATCTGTTGCGAAAACTTTTAACAAGTTTGCATCTGCCTCAAGAAGTACATTGATGAGAATTGGCATTGTATTGCGCTTCTCAACGATGTTTTGAGTTTTACCGATAAGGCTTAATAGATCTCTCTTATCAATTTCAATCTTCATAACAAGTACCTCTTAAAAACAGTCTCTTATTATCTATTACTATTAATATAAATAACTAGTAGTAGTAGTAGGGGCGTGGAAAACCTAACAAATCCCCTAAATGCCTGTAAACACTAAAAAACAATTGTGGATAAAGCCTCTGTACAAGTTCGCATGAAACTTGCGAATTTTGGGGGTAACTCGGATCCACATTTCTTCCCCCAGATTCTTCCACAAGGCTATCCACAGTCCACATTCACACACCTGTGATATTGTGGATTCTTTGCTCCAAGTCTTCGATATCTTTAGAAATATCTTGATCCGCCGCCTGTAGACTTTTCACTCGATCCAGCGCGTTCATCACTGTTGTGTGATCTTTTCCGCCGAAAGCTTTGCCAATATCCACCAAAGATCTGTCTAAAAACTTCTTAATCAAATACATGGCGATTTGACGTGGAACGACAATTGGCTTGGCGCGTGTAGAGGATTTTAGATCCAAAACTCGCACTTTAAAGTGGTCAGCAACCAGCTTCATAATCTCTTCAACCGAGATCGTGGATTGCGTTTCGTGGTGTGAAAGGATGCGTTTAACAAGCTCACCATCGATCGGTAGACCTTGAAGTTCGGAGAACATCTTGACCTTCTTCAAATTGCCTTCAAGCTCTCTGATTGAACGTTTAGAGATGCGCGCTATGTGATGAACAACGTCTTCAGGAAGACGCATATTAAACTTCTCAGCCTTATATCTAAGGATCGCGATACGTGTTTCCAGATCCGGCATTGTAATGTCCGCGATCAAACCGCGCTCGAGGCGGGTACGACTGCGATCTTCAAGCCCGTGAATATCCTTCGGCATACGATCGCTAGCTAAAATAACTTGCTTACGTGTATCAATGAAGCTGTTCACTGTGTGGAAAAACTCTTCTTGAACAGCCTCGCCACGAGCGATGAACTGCACATCATCTACTAAGAGGATGTCGGAGTTTTCGCGGTACTTTTGACGGAACTTATCCATCTCATGGCGGCGAATGGCTGAGATACACTCATTCATAAAGCGTTCAGCAGATAAGTAAGTAATTCTAAGGTGTGGAAATTGTTCACGAATATGGTTTCCAGCCGCATGCAAAAGATGCGTTTTACCCATCCCAACCGGTCCATATATATAGAGAGGGTTGTAATCGTCGGCACCGGGGTTGCGGGCTACGTTATAGCAGGCTGCGTGGGCAAATTCGGAGTTTTTTCCCACGACAAAGGTCGAAAAAGTAAGGTCGTAATTTAAAGTGTCTGTACTAGACCTAGGTTGAGTAGTCTGGATATTCTGAGCACGAGCTAACTGGGCTTGAAGAACCTCAGAACCCTGGCTTTGGGGTTCTTCAACTGTGTGGATAGTTTCGATATGGGTATTCACTTTGGCACCCGTCACGTTGAACTCCACCTCGAATGGCTTACCGTAAGTATCTGAAATCTCTGTGTAAATTTTATCCTGAAGGTTCTCAATCACGAAATATTGGTGGAGGGCATTGGGTACTCCGAGTACCAATTTGGGACGTTCAAATGAGCCAGCAGTACTAAGATACTCAATAGGATCAAGCCACGTATCCAATAACTTATTGTTATCATTACGGCTTTTCATTTTTGTCTTAATTAATGCCCAAAAATTAGCGTTTAACTCCACAGCCACATCCCCTCGAAACCTGGGGCTTCTTAACAAGGGGAGCTGAAGTTTTCAACAGTTGACCTTGATGCCGCGTTGTGCTTTATTAGTGCCCCACGTATCTAGTTGGCAGCAACTTTGTGGACCATATATGTAGTCGCCGATCTGAATCATCGGTGTAATTGACGTCATTTAGCGTCGTAAAAAGTCTCGGTAGAGAAGAGTTCAGGAGAACGAAATGAAACGTACATACCAACCATCAAACAAACGTCGTAAAACATCTCACGGTTTCCGTGCAAGAATGGCTACTAAAGCTGGTCAAGAAGTTCTAAACCGCCGCCGCGCTAAAGGTCGCAAACGTCTTACTGTTGCAACTGGTGGAAAATAGTTCCTCAGTCGGTATCAAGCGCAGCTCTGATTTCCTCTCTATAAAACAATCTGGGAAAAGACACTGGCCTACTAAATGGTTGCTTCTGAATTATCAGAAGAACTCAGTGGGTCAGTTGCGTTTTGGTGTAACTGCAAGCCGTAAAGTCGGTTCTGCAGTTGTGCGAAATAAACTCAAGCGTTGGTCACGAGAGTACTTCCGAGCTCTGCTCAAGGCAGAGAACTCCATTGAAGCGGACATCAATCTTATCTTCAAACCTATGGATCCGAATTTTTATAAAGGCCTCCCGCATGAGGAATTTGTCAAAGCTATGGACCGCGGTATTGAAACTCTACGAAAGCACCTTTAAAGCACTGCTTTGGTTCTTCGTAGCAGCTTACAGATCTATTGGAACCACACATCTAGGTGGTGCCTGTCGTTTCGAACCAAGTTGTTCTGCCTACGCACTAGAGGCAATCCAAACACACAAAACACATCGAGCTCTTTGGCTTATCACCAAACGAGTTTGTAAATGTCGACCGGGTGGACCTTATGGTTATGATCCGGTTCCACAATCAGGAGGAAAGCTCCATGAATCAACAAGATAAGAATCCTTCCTTTTTTGATCCTAAAACATTGATCGCTGTTGGTGCTGTCGCTTTGATTTATTTCGGCTGGCAAACTTACCTTGGCAAAAAATATCCGAACTACAACAAACCTAAAACTGAACAGGCACAACAAGTAGCAGGTGAAACTGCAGCGGCAACTCCAGAAGCGAGTGCAACTGCGACTGAAGCTAAACCAGTTGATGCGAAATCTGAAACAGTGGCTCCGGCTGCTGAGCAGAAGTTCACTTTCTCAAACGATAAAGTTTCTTTTGTCATCTCTAATCACGGTATGGGTCTTCAAGACTACACTGTGAATAACTATGAAGATAAAAAAGGTAACAAGATCAAATTGGGAGCAGGGGACGGGTTGTTCTCTATGCGTTTGGCCGGTGCTGCGGAAGCGCGCAAGCTTCAGCAACCTGTCTC
>JAGIAF010000343.1 GCA_017745015.1 Bdellovibrio sp.
GACAGAACGAAGACGGCGTTATTCGCAAAAAAGAACAAAACGCCCAAGGAACTCCTCGTAAAAAAGACATTTACGATAAGACGATTGAGAATGTATTGGGAATTAAATTAGAAAATTAAGAAATTTTCGCAGTCAGATTTGGTGATTTGGGGAAGACTAAAATCACTTGAGTGCCCACACCTACACGCGAGCGCAGTTGCAAGTCACCACCAATAGCCGTTAAGGCTTTACGAGCATCAAAAAGCCCCAGACCATTGCCGTTTTCTTTACCAAAACTCATGCCCTCGGCCATCAATTCTGGCAAAACTTCTTCAGGAATGCCGCAGCCATTGTCCATGACTTGCAAAATCCAATTCTGGTCGCGCTCTAATAACGACAAGCTAATAGACGCTTCAGATTCAGGAGAAGCCTCCACTGCATTGTTAAGAATATTACTGAGCACTCGTTGTAACTTCACTTCTTCCATCGGAAGAACCAAAGACGAGTCTTTAATATGTTGATGCCATGTGAAAGTGATACCTGGATACGAGAAACGATATTCTTTAAGAATCTTCTCTGCGACCTGAACGATATCCGCGCCGAAGGACATTTCTGATTTCATTACTGGAGCGGTCACTTCAGAAGGAGTTTTACCGCGAACCAAAAGATCATCAGCGATACCGCGAATACGCCCTACCGCCAGACCCAAGAGCTCTTTCTTTTCATGACTCATCTCATGGGATAGATTCGTTAACGTCGTCAAAGCCATCAAAGGACCACGAATATCGTGAGCCACTTGACGGGAGATCTCAGAGATTTCCCTGTTGCGAGCCAGTTCTGCTTGGAGATGTTGTTCGTGCAAACGATTCATGAACTCTCTTCTAAAAGAATAAAACGCAAACAAGACGCCCATCAACAAACCCACCATAAAGATGGGCGAGCTCAAAGACTTCAAAGCCAAATCCGTCGTGCTATAACAGACGCGCACTTCGCCGGCTGGCAACGAGAACAAGGTAATTGGAATATCATTTTCAAAAGCGCAAAGACCCGCAGGTTTTGCTTTCACAGACACTTGCGATACCGAGCTATGGACTTCACGAAGTTGACCCAAGATTTTTTCAAGCAACGAAGAATCCTGCTTCACCAGCAAAGACTTCGCGATGTCTTCTTCCCAAATCGAGAAATATTGAGCAACCGCACCTTGGGCACGGCGAACTTCAAAAATAAAGCTCAAAGCGGAAATTGCCAAGACAGCTGTCAGGAAAACCGACAACAGTGGCCAGGAACCGCGTTTAATAAGCTTTAAGATTGAATCCATCATGCTCTAGATAAAGAGCAATCGCGATGCCACCGGGCAGGAGCCCGAAACAAAAGGCGTCTCGGTTTGAGACGCCTTTTTTAAAAGACTAATTCATTGATTCGCGGTGCAGGTGATTCTTCACCTCTTGCACTTCCTCAAGACTCACATCGTAAGGCTTACCACAAACTTGGCAAGTCACGTGGACAGCTTCTTTCTTATCAAGCATGTCCTGAAGCTCCGCCTCACCCATTACTTCCAACGCACGGATCACGCGATCTTTTGTGCAGGGACAGAAGTATTCGATCGGATAATCGTGAGCGATTTCTTCGAACGGAATACCATCCATGAATGGAGCCACCAAGTCCCCAGGTTTCAAACCTTCGTTCAACATTTTAGAAATGTTTGGTTTTTTCGTTTCGTAGTTGTTCATGATTTTTTCAACCATGGACTCTTCCACACCAGGCATCACTTCGATCAACACGCCACCGGCTGATTGCACTTTGCCGTTTTGATCCAAGTAAACACCCAAAGAAACCAAAGAGCGAATTTGGTGAGATTGATGCAAGTAGTGAGCGATATCGTCGCCGATTTCACCCGTCAACATTTCAACTGTTCCGTGGAAAGGTTGCTTTTGGTAAGGTTGATGACGAGCCACTGTCAAAACACCAAGACCGATCGCGTCCTTTGTGCTCAAGCCCTTGTCATAGTTAGCAGGCTGATAGCTTGGGTTCGGAGTGTAACCACGAACTTGGCCATTGAAAGAAGCTTCCGCATAAATGCTCGTCAACGGACCGTTCCCACGGAAAAGAAGTCCTACTTGTTGGCCGTCTTTCAGATGAGACGCCAAAAGAAGCGCGCCCACCATGCTGCGACCTACCGCCACTGTCGCCAAGGGGTAAGTGTTTTGGAGCTCTTGCATATGTCGAACAACTTCAGTCGCGTCAACAGCTGCAATACGCACTGTCAGATCTTTGGAGACGAAGCGATGAACGTGTTCTTTACCCATGACAAACTCCCGAAATAGTGGAAAATAAAGAGCGAAAATAACAAAGCACACGGTGAATTTCAATGAAGATCTACATCTTTCGACACGCTCAAAAAGCCATGGATTTCTCTGGAGATCCGGACCTGACTGCGGAAGGCCACAATCAGGCCTCCAAGGTGCTGGATCGTGTCCTGAAAAAGGAACTTCCGACACCGACTCAACTCTGGGTTTCGCCAAAAAAACGCACCCACAGCACATTTCGCCCCTTGGCACAGCACTTCAATTTGCCTCTACAAAATCATGACGCGCTTTTAGAGCAACAAGGCGACGAAACTCTTTCAGATTTCCGCAATCGCATCAGTGGTTTTGTAGAATCGGCGAGTAAACTTTCAAATGAAGTGATCTTCATGTGCTCACACTACGACTGGGTGATTGAAGCCATGGCGGTCATTCCTGCGGACCAAGATTTGACAGAGGATGAGTTCGCTCATTGGACACCCTGCCAATATATCGGCTTTAATGTGAATAAAGACGGCATTTTCGAGTTCGTCGAGTTGAAAAGGATTACTCTATGATTCAAAACATCTGGGCTATTGGCAGAAACTACGCTGAGCACGCAAAAGAATTAGGCAACGAAGTTCCGACTGAACCCTTGGTGTTTTTGAAAGCTGGCAGCTGCGCCACTCTCGCTTCAAAAGAAATTCATCTTCCAGCATGGGCCAAAGACGTTCATCACGAAGTGGAAATCGCTCTGCAATTTGATGAAAACTTGCAAATCTCCGCAGCCTGCGTGGCTTTAGATCTGACAGAAAGAACCAAACAATCCCAGCTTAAAGCCAAAGGCCAGCCGTGGACTCTAGCGAAAAGCTTTACGGAGTCCTGCCCGCTTTCGGCGTTTTTCCCAGTGAATGACCTCGATGAACTGCGCAATATCGGCATCAAACTTTCAGTCAACGGCGAGCTTCGCCAAAATGGCAATACCGAACAGATGATTTTCCCCTACGAGAAGCTTATAGACTTCGTGCGTCACCACTTCCCAGTGATGCCGGGAGATCTGCTTCTGACGGGCACCCCGTCTGGAGT
>JAGIAF010000344.1 GCA_017745015.1 Bdellovibrio sp.
CTTCGACGGTGCGCTCGCCGGTGCAGAAGGGCTTGTCGTTGTCGTCTCTCAAGAAGACTCTGAGCATATTGGTGCTTTTTCTGAACGGGTTTCGGCGATGCTCGAAAGATTTCCACTTTCGACTATTGTCACGGTCATGCATGAATCGGCGATTAAGGATGATTTCGCGGGGACTCAATACTCGCGAGTTATCCCGATTTCTCCCTATGATTTTTTTAAAACCTCGAAGCTCGATTATGTTTTGCTTTTGAAGTGCCGTGCGCAGTTTTTTGATATTTCTCCATCAGATCTCTTCTCGATGACGACCCTGGGGTTTACGGTATTTATTCGCATGACCCTGAACCAACGCTTTTTGGGTGTGGCCTTTCATGGTTCAGTGCTGTCAGATTCAAAATATCAAAAGATGCTAAAGAAAGATTCTCTTTACATTTTGGGTCGAGAGACCTCGGCGTATCTTGAGTATATTAATACTTATTTCGATACCAGCGGATCGTCCTTGCGTAAAAGATCGAGGTCCTTGTTTCTGGCGATTTGCCAGACCTGGCTTGAACTGAGTGAGTATATTGTTTTTGATTTTAAGACCGCGCCTGAGGAAGCTGTGCAGAAGCATTATCAAGACTTGTTCTCTTTGGCAGAACAATTATTGGTATTGATGGAGAGTGAAGAGGGGCTTTGGGATACCTTCAAAGACGCCATTCAAAATGAGCTCTTTGAAAAGTGGCGAGGGCCGTGGATAGCTGTTTACGCAGCTTACATGTCTAAGAAAAGCCAGGTAGGAAATCCTTTAGATACTTTTATGGCAGCTCTTTTTTGTGATATCGGACTTTTTGATATCTCAGATCAGGTAGCCCAGAAATCTTTGGCGTCAGGTGAAAGTTCTTTGGCTGAAGGTGAAATCACCGAATATCGAAAGCATCCGGTCTTGTCTTTGAATCGTTGTCTGCTTAAAAAAGTGCCTTTGAGTGAAGCTGTGAAGGCGATTTTAGTGAGTGTGCATGAGCGCGCCGATGGACAGGGGTTTCCCAGTCAAACGCCTCCTGAGCTTTTGCCCGTTGAGGCTTCTTTGATCCGTTTTGCCGAGATGATTGATTTAGGTGTCCGCACGACTTTAAAAGAAACCGGAGTCGGATTTCGCTTCCTGAAAGAGAAAACGTGGGAAAAAGAGTCTACAAATCCGGGTTCGTTCTCTAAAGAGTTCCTCGATAAAATCGCCGAGAGTCTTATCTAATTTGACACTCTTTGTAAGAGTGAGAATCTTTTTGCGCCCTGCCAGTCTTTTGCTTTTAATAGACTCCTTAAGAAGGAGAATTGAAAGTGCTCAAAATTACGGCATTATCATTGTGCATGGTTGTGTTTGCGGGAGTGGCGCAGGCAAAAGAATTGACGAACAGATTGGGTGTTGGTGTTAAGACTCACGCGACTTTGGATCTCCCAGAGTTGGCAGTGGTTTATAATCCTTCTTCTGAAATTCAAGTAACAGGTGGTTTGGGCGTTGATACGCAAAAAGACCAATCTAAGTTTTCAGTGAACGCGGGTATCCGTCGCATTGTTTTCAAAGAAGAGCACATGAACTTCTATATGGGTGGTACATTGGGTCTTGTAAATTGGGAAGAGGCTCAAGGTACCGGTACGAATAAGCAATCAGGTTTTGAACTTGATGCCGTATTTGGTGGTGAGTTTTTCTTCACAGGTTTGGATTCTTTGGGTTTCACATTTGAAGGTGGAGCGGGTGTTATTTCTGCTGACGATGTTCGCTTTAGAACAATTGCAGACAGCCCTTTCCGCGCTGGTATTATTTTCTATTTCTAATCACAGAGGATAAAGTATGAAAAAAGTTATTCACACAGACAACGCACCAAAAGCAGTAGGTCCTTACTCACAAGCTATCCAAATGGGTGAGTTCTTGTTTTGCTCTGGTCAAATTTCAATCGACCCTAAAACGAATGAAGTTTTCACGGGGGACATCAAAACTCAAACTGAAATGGTTATGAAGAATGTTGAAGCAGTTCTTGCGGCTTCTAACATGAACTTCTCAAATGTCGTGAAGACAACAATCTTCCTTACAAACATGGGAGATTTTGCGACAGTTAATGAAATCTACGCTAAAGCCTTTACTGCAGCTCCACCAGCACGTTCTACGGTAGCAGTTGCCGCTCTTCCTAAAGGTGTAAACGTGGAGATCGAAGTACTTGCGCACCGCTAAGGCGATTCTTCGTTCTAGATCTTTTTGGTTTATTCTGGTGCTCGGACTGATGGTGTCTTACCGCTTCGTCAACGAGTACCAGAGGGTCCAAAGAGAACCCATGATCTCTTGGGTGAAGTCACAAACGGCCGATTGTGCCGTTGTACTCACTGGGGGCGCGGGGAGGGTGCGTGAAGGGTTTGACCTTTTAGCAAATCAAGTTGTTAAGAAGTTAGTTATTTCCGGGGTCTACTCCAATGCCCGCATGCGTGAAATTATGCCGGTCTGGCCATTCTATGGAAATCTCAATGAGAATGATGTGGTTTTAGATCGTCGTTCTGAAACAACCTTCGGGAATGCTCAGCAAAGTCTTCCCATTGTTGAAGCGTTGAAGTGTCGTGATGTCCTTTTGGTGACGTCGAAACTTCATATGTATCGCTCTTATAAAACATTTAGAGCGGCCTTTCCTGAGAACATTTATATTCAAAAGCATCCCATTGTGGGAGGCCGCTACGAGACCTCAGTCTTGGAGATCGCTTTTGAAGCTCTGAAATCTTTCTTTTATTCTTTGTGGGCTTATTAAATCCAGACCTAAGTTGGTAAACGAAAATTTGAAATATTCCGATGAGTTTCCTTAAGATTATTGGGGAAAATCATGGATTCTTTGCTCACACAAATCGACTCCTTAGGGAGATTTGTAACGAAGAACGTGGAGTATACATTACGTGTTCTCCTGATGGTCTATCTTTCTCTGCGCGCGACAATTCTGGATCAGGCGCAAGGTCTTCGCCAAATTGGTGGAGTTATTTCTGCACAAATCTATTTCACAGGTTGGCAAGCACTTCCCCTGGTCAGTGTTTTAGCATTGGGGACCGGTGGTGTCCTAATTCTTCAAGCTCTCACAAATCTTTCGATGTTCGGCGGAACACAAATGATCGGGAATTTCCTGATCGTGATGATCCTGCGTGAAGCGGGTCCGCTTTTAGTTGCGCTGGTGGTGATTGCTCGTTCGGGAACTGCTGTCGCTTCAGAGCTCGGAAATATGCGAGCGAACCGAGAAATTGAAGCCCTTGAGAGTATGGGGATCAATCCGCTGAGTTTTATCGTTTTCCCACGTGTTTTAGGT
>JAGIAF010000345.1 GCA_017745015.1 Bdellovibrio sp.
ACCAAAGACGCGCGCGGAAGTTCCAACGATGGTTTTGGTTCCAGCGTTCGTGGTTTCTGAACTTAAAACAGCATTTCAAATCGGTTTTATCATCTTCCTTCCATTCCTGGTGATCGACATCGTGGCTTCAAGTGTCTTGATGGCGATGGGTATGATGATGCTTCCGCCGGTAGTTATTTCGTTGCCTTTTAAAATTATGCTCTTCGTATTGGTTGACGGATGGGGACTCCTCATCGGCTCCATGGTTAAGAGCTTCGGGTAGGGGTGTAAGATGACTGAAGAGTTGGTAATTAGACTTGGTCAAGATGCTTTAAGAACCACAGCGATGTTGGCAGCACCTCTTTTGATTAGCACGCTGGTTGTGGGTTTGGCCGTGAGTATCTTCCAAGCCCTGACACAAATCAATGAGGCGACACTGACGTTCATTCCAAAAATGATCGTGGTGGCGGTCGTTGTAGTGCTGGCCGGTCCATGGATGATGGATGTAATGACGACGTACACGTCGACGTTGATCGAAAATATTCCAGCGATGGTAAGGGAATAGCCAGATGCTTAATTGGAACGCGATGACCGAAGCACAAATTCTGCTTTTTGCGCTGATTCTTCTGCGCATGATGGCGTTTATTGTGTCATCTGCGTTCTTCGGGTCTAACTTGGTTCACACGCCAGTAAAGATTTTGCTGTCGATCACGATGAGCGTTTTGCTCTTCCCAGTGGTTAAAATTGGCAATGTGGACTACCTCACAATCTCTAATGAAATCATTGGTTTGGCCGTCCGCGAATTGATCGTTGGATTGTCCTTAGGCTTTTTAACCAGATTGTTCTTTTTCGTTGTCTCTATGGTAGGGGATCTTACTGCCATGAGCGTAGGTCTGGGCGCGGGTCAGATGTTCAATCCATTATTGGGCACTCAAGGCAACGCGATGGAATCTTTCTATTCAACACTGGGTACTTTGGTGTTTTTGGCTATCAATGGCCACCACATTTTGATTCGCGCAATTGCGGAGAGTTACACGCTAGTACCAGTGAGTTCACTTAGTTTAAATGTTGGGCCTTTCGCAGAAATGGCAATGTTTGGTCAGACCGCGATGATCTTGACGATCAAGATGTGTGCGCCAGTTTTGGCAACGATCTTGCTAGTCAATTTAGCAATGGGGATCTTAGGAAGAGCAGTGCCCCAGATCAACGTCCTGGTCACAAGTATGCCAGTGACGATCATGCTCGGAATGACAGTGGTGTTCATCTGTCTTCCTTTGATGGTCATGGAAATGAATGGATTGGTGGAAATCACAGCTAGCAATCTGTTCCAGGTAATGAAACACTTATAGTAACTAAGTTCTAGGAAGGAACGAAGTGTCTGACGATAGCGAAAAGACCGAACAGGCGACGGATGCGAGACGGGAAGAGTTTCGCAAACAAGGGAATGTCGCCCATACAAAAGAGCTCGGCTCTGCAGTGCTTTTGCTTGCAGCTGCTGGTGGCGTGTATGCGCTCGGCCGCTTCTTCTTTCAAAACTTCTACGAACTTTTTCACTACTCATTCGGTCCTGACATGGTTGAAGCCGTTCGCCACGGTGATTTCACTGAGGCGTTCAAGATGAATGGTTTCAAAGCTTTGATTTTGATTGCACCAGTTGCGGGCATCGCTGCGATTTTGGGTGTGGCTTCTTCAGTGGCGCAAGTGGGCTTCTTGCAAGTTGAAGATGCGCTCACTCCGAAAGCCGAAAAGCTCAACCCGGTTGAGGGTATGAAGCGCGTGTTCAGCATGCGTGCTTTGATGGAGGCGATTAAAGGTATTTTGAAAATGGGCGCGATTGGCGCCGTTTTGTATTTTTTGTTACGTGGCGAAGTACATCAGATTCCTTACATGATGTCCTTCTCGATTGAACAAATTTGCTCTTACATCGGCTCAGTTGTCGTGAAACTTTTGGGCGGTGTTGGTGGTGTGATGTTGGTTCTTGCTGGAGCCGACTACTTCTATCAACGCTGGGACCTTGAAAAGAAAATGATGATGACGAAGCAAGAAGTAAAAGAAGAACACAAGCAGCGCGAGGGTGATCCTATGATCAAATCGCGCATTCGTCGTATTCAAAGGGAGATGGCTTCCAAGCGTATGATGGCGGATGTTCCTAAGGCAGACGTAGTCATCACCAATCCGACACATATCGCGGTGGTGTTGAAATACTCTGACAGCTTGCCAGCTCCGCAAGTGGTGGCAATGGGTGCGGATGTGGTTGCTGAAAAGATTAAAGAGATCGCTAGAGAGAACAACATTCCCATCGTGGAAAATAAACCTCTGGCTCGTACGATCTTTAAGACCATGAAAATTGGTCAAGTGATCCCAAGAGAGCTCTTTGTCGCTGTGGCTGAAGTTCTTTCGTATGTTTATAGATTGCGTAGGAAGAGAAGATAATGAACGACGTTTTTCAATTTCTAAAGAGATTCGAAAAGTACACCAAGAATACTGACTTGTTTATCGCATTCGGTATCTTGGCTATTTTGGCGGTAATGATCATTCCATTGCCTCCGATGCTTTTGGATATTTCCCTGACCTTCTCTCTTGCGATCAGTATCTTGATCTTGTTGGTTAGTATCTATACAGAGCGCGCTCTGGATTTCACATCGTTCCCATCGTTGCTGTTGATGACGACGTTGTTCCGCCTGTCTTTGAACGTGGCGACAACTCGTTTGATCCTGACTCACGGTCACGAAGGTGAAAAAGCTGCCGGTGACGTTATCGCCTCCTTCGCCAACTTCGTTGTCGGCGGAAACTATGTCATCGGTTTCATCATGTTTGCGATTTTGATCGTTATCAACTTCATGGTTATCACCAAGGGTTCTGGGCGCGTAGCCGAAGTCGCTGCACGTTTCACTTTGGATGCGATGCCAGGTAAGCAAATGTCGATCGACGCTGAGTTGAACTCAGGTCACATCACAGAGGCGGAAGCTCGTAAACGCCGTAAGCAAATCGAACAAGAAGCCGATTTCTACGGTGCGATGGACGGTGCCTCTAAGTTCGTACGTGGTGACGCGATCGCGGGTATTATCATCACGATGATCAATATCATCGGTGGTTTGGGTATCGGTGTTATCCAAAAAGGTTTGGATGTCAGCACTGCTGCGAAATACTACACAATGTTAACGATCGGTGACGGATTGCTTGCGCAGATCCCAGCTTTGATCATCTCTACTGCAGCCGGTATGATCGTAACTCGTACATCTAATTCTGATAAAGATATGGGTGACGAGGTTACCAGCCAACTTTTGGTCAACCCACGGGCCGTTATGGTTGCC
>JAGIAF010000346.1 GCA_017745015.1 Bdellovibrio sp.
GGCTTCCGCTCTGGTGACCGTGTCGTTTCTATCAACGGCACGAAAATCAATACTTGGGAAGAAATGCAGAAAACTTTGAGCTTGAAGCAAGAGCAAGACCTGCATCTTGACGTGGTCGTTCAGCACGAAGGCACACAAGCTGATTCCAATATTTCTGTGATCGCTAAGCCAGAACGCAATCCAAATGTTTTGAGCTCTTATAAATATGTAGCAACCGTTGAAGGTCTTTCACCAATATCAGCAGGCACTACTGTTGGTGTTGCAGCAAGCTCTCCACTTTATGCTTTGGGACTTCGTACGGGTGATTCTTTAACTTCAGTAAATGGCCAAAAAGTTACTTACTGGAGAGATCTTGATGGTGTTTTTGCTAAACTCAACCCTAAGGACACTTTGACATTAGAAGTGCTGGGTAAACGTGATGGCGAAAAAGAAGAAAAAGCCATGACGATCACTATGGCTCCGCTGGAGTCGATGAAGTCTTTGAACATGCAAAGTTTGGGTCTTGAGTCTTCTGAACTTTTCTTGAGCAAAGTAATGGACAACTCTCCAGCGAAAGCTGCCGGCTTGCGTGAGATGGATCGCTTGGTCTCTATCAACGGTGTGGCATTGGCGAAATGGGAAGATGTTATCAACAACATCAAATCTTTCGACGGCAAAAATCCAGTTGATATCGGCGTGATCCGCGATGGTCAAAAAGTTGATCTTAAAATCACTCCGAAAATGACAACGCAGATGACGGCTGCGGGTAGCGAAGAAAAACGCTACACAATTGGTATTGCTCCGGTTGTGAATATCGCAATGCCCGAAACACTCGTCGTACGCACAAACAACCCTGGCGAAGCATTGGTTCGCGGTGTTGAAAGAACGTGGGACGTGACAGTTATGACGGTGATGAGCTTCGTTCGTTTGTTCCAAGCTGAAATCTCTCCGAAAAATATCGGCGGCGTGATTTCAATCGGTCAGGCTGCTAGCGAAACTTATAAAATCGGTATTTCACCGTTCTTACAAATGATGGCAATCATCTCTGTGAACTTGTTTATCTTGAACTTGTTGCCAATTCCAGTATTGGATGGCGGTCACTTGGTGTTCTATACAATCGAAGCTGTTAAAGGCGCTCCGCTGAGCCTTCGCAAGATGGAAATCGCTCAGCAGGTCGGTATGGCTCTTCTTATGAGCTTGATGATCTTTGCGCTCTTCAATGACTTTACACGACTGTTGGGGTTATGAGAGTTCTAGCAATGGAGACTTCCACTTCGCTGGGCGGAGTGGCGGTCATACAAGATGGCAAAGTTGTCGCTGAAGAATCTTCCCAGCGACAAAAATCCCATACCGAAATTATCTCTCCCTTCGTTGAATCCTGTCTTAAAAAAGCCGGTTTAAAACTCGAAGACATCGATCTATTTGCCGTAGGCCAAGGTCCAGGCAGCTTTACAGGTATTCGTGTCGCTGCCAATGCAGGTAAGACTTACGCTTACAGCTTCAATAAGCCGATGGTGACCATCGATTCGTTGATGTTGCTGGCTGAACAAGCTCGCGATTCAAAGCGTCCTGTTTTGGCAATCATCAATGCTTACAAGAACATGGTTTACCTCGGCCTCTTTGATGTTACAGGTGACGAACCAAAATATCTTCAAGGCCCCGATGCGGTTCCTGTGCGCGATCTTTCCAAGCACATCACTCAAGAAGTAACTGTCGTAGGTGATGGCTGGGACGCATTCCACGAATATTTCCCTGAAGAACTTAAAACAAAAATGCATCGCGATTCTTCATTTCCGGATGAACCTTTCGCGAAAACCCTTGGTTTGATGGCGGAAAAACGCGGGCAGCGCGGTCAAACCTTAGACTGGAATTTATTTACTCCTCTTTATATTAGAGCGTCTGAAGCCGAAGAGACAAAAAAAGGTATATTAATTACGCCGCTAAAGTAGGACGGGTCCCATGGATAGAGACTTCGAATCAAACAACGCTGAACGCTTTCAAACTTCCCCCGAGGGAAACAAACACGCAAAACTGTGGGTTGTTGCCTCTGGAAAAGGTGGCGTTGGTAAAACGTTTGTCTCTTCAAGCTTGGGTATCACTCTTTCGAAACTTGGCCACTCCGTTGTGATCGTAGATTTGGATCTTTCTGGTGCCAACGTACACACTACATTGGGCGTAAAACCTTCTCACATGAATATCCGTCACTACTTTGAAGGTGTTAAAACTCTTCAAGAGCTAGTGATTCCGACTCAGTTTTCTCATCTATCATACGTTCAAGGCTTCTGGGACTCTTGGACTCCGATTGATTTTTCAATCGCGCAAATCAATTCGCTGATTCCGCAAATCAAAAACCTTCGCGCCGACTACGTTGTTGTTGATCTTGGTGCTGGCGCTTTGGAAGCGCATCTTGAATTGTTCAAAGCTGCTGATGAGAAGTTCTTGGTTACTTCACCAGAACCAACAAGCATCGAAAAGACTTATCGCTTTATCGAAGCTTTCGTTTGCCACACGTTGAAACAAGATTCGACTCCTGATGCTTACGGCAACATGATCTCTACGTTGCGCAGCCATCGCCAAAGAACTTTGGGTAAACCATTCTCTTTCAGATCATTCTTGAAAGAACAAACTGGCTTGCACTACGACTTCTTTGAAAACATGGCGTCGTCTCCGGTTCGCTTGTTAGTAAACAGCTGCCGCAGCCAATCCAACACAGATTTGGGTCATTCAATTAAAAGTGTTTGTAACAAATACTACGATTTGAATATCGACTTCGCTGGCGCGATTGATTACGACAATGCGGTGTGGCAGGCGGTTAGAGGTCGCGAGCACGTGCTGATTTCACAGCCGTTCACTTCCCTTGCGGGACAATTTTTAGGAACCTGCAAACAACTTATTGATCCTGAGGAGCTTCGCGCCGTAGTATAATAGCTACGATGCAAGCGACGCGATATAACTACTACGAAATTCTAGAGCTGACTGCGAACGCACCTCAACATGAGGTCACTGCAGCCTATGAGCGCGCACGCAATACCTATTCTGGTGAGAATCCTGCGATCTATACTATTTTCTCTGAACAAGAAGCCCGCGAGTTTCTGGTTTTGATCGAAGAAGCTTACCAAATCCTTGGCAATAAAATCCTTCGCAACATCTACGATCAAAGACTTCTTAGTGGGCATGCTTCCCTAAATGAGCTGACTTACACTTCCATCGTAGAGGCTAGCAAGCAAATGGCTCCAGTTCCGGCGCCAGAAAAAAAACCAGCTGCATCTTATGAAAAGAACGCTGATTTTGAAAAAGAAATCAA
>JAGIAF010000347.1 GCA_017745015.1 Bdellovibrio sp.
CACGCTTGTAGTGATTGTGAACCGCTACTGCCAATGTTTTCTTAGCTTGAGTTTGACCGATGACGTAATCATCAAGGTAAGTTTTGATATCCGATGGTTTTGGTACTTTGAACGTACCCTTAACCGCCGTCTCTCTCTCTTTTTCCTCGTCAATAATATCATTGCAAAGATCAATACACTCATCGCAAATGTATACGCCAGGACCAGCAATCAGTTTTTTAACTTCTTTTTGGCCTTTACCGCAGAAACTGCATCTCAATGCGCCGTTGGTGTCTTTAGTGGTCATCTGCTGTTATCCTTTTTTCGCCTTACGAGATTCAACTACGTGATCAATCAAACCAAACTCTTTCGCTTGGTAAGGGTCCATGAAGTTATCGCGTTCCATTTGATCCTTCAAGAATTGGTACTCTCTGCCTGTGTGCGTTTCATAAATGCGAGTCAGCTTATCTTTTGTTTTGATAAGTTCTTTTGCATGAATTTCGATGTCAGTAACTTGACCTGACAAACCGCCACCTGCAAGAAGTGGTTGATGGATCATGATACGCGTGTTCGGAAGGCTGAAACGTTGACCTTTCGTACCTGCAGTCAAAAGAAGCGAACCCATTGAAGCCGCCATACCCATGCAATATGTTGCCACGTCGCATTTTACGAACTGCATGATGTCGTAAATCGCCAAACCAGCGGAAACGCTGCCGCCTGGTGAGTTGATGTAAAGATGAATTGGCTTTTCTGGGTTATCAACCTCAAGGAAAAGAAACTGAGCGATAATGGCATTGGCAACTTCGTCCGTCACTTGTGATCCAAGGATCACGATACGGTCTTTTAAAAGGCGGGAATAGATATCGTAAGATCTTTCACCCTTGGAAGTTTGCTCTACGACGTATGGAATGAGTGCCACTGATGTCTCCTGTGCTAGTAAGTCTTATGCTGTGCTACCTATCGGAATACTCCAGCAAGACTTTATGAAAAAGCCTTTGACCCCCCAGAGTGCTATGTTACATCTAACAATGCCCAAATTTATTTAACATTTTAAGGGGTTTATATGGCTTTCAACTTATTGAATAAAGACATCAACACACTAACTTGCCCGGCTTTGGTCGTGTTTTCTAAGGCTTCTGCGCAAAAAGATAAGCTCGCAAAAGTGACTCATAATGAACTTGCGAAGCACCTAACTGACGCTATCGAAGAAAAAACAATCACTGGAAAGCATCAAGAAGCGATCACATTCCGTGAATACAATGTTGAGGGCTACCGTCATCTTATCGTTATCGGTCTTGGTAAAGAGAACGAAATCACTCACGAGTCTGTACGCCAATCTATGGCTTCAGCTTTCGAAGCTATCAAAGCTTTGAACGTTAAAGAAGCTGCCGTACATTTTGATGGCATCACTGCTAGCAAAAAAGACGCTGCTGACTTTGCTCAAGCCGTTGCTGAAGGTTTGGTTCTAACTTCTTATGTTTTTGACGAATTAAAAGCTTCTGCAAAAAACAAAAAAGAATCTGATGAAATCACAGTTCACATCGTAACAAAACTTGCCACCGACAAAGCTATTAAAGCGGCTTTCTCTGAAGGTTTGGTACTTGGTAATGTTGTTAACTTCTCTCGTCGTTTGGGCGATATGCCAGGCAACTTGATGACTCCAACAATCCTTGCTGACTCTACAGTTGCTGCAGCTAAAGGTATCGCAAACTTAAAAGTGACAGTTTGGGATAAAGC
This sequence comes from Bdellovibrio sp., assembly GCA_017745015.1. Taxonomy (GTDB): domain Bacteria; phylum Bdellovibrionota; class Bdellovibrionia; order Bdellovibrionales; family Bdellovibrionaceae; genus Bdellovibrio. The sequence continues at coordinate 1,717 of JAGIAF010000347.1, forward strand.
TCGCATCAAAAAAGAGCGCATGGGTGGCTTGCTGGGCGTTGCTCAAGGTTCTGATCAAGAGCCACGTTTCATCATCATGGAATACAAAGGCGCTGCGGCTTCTAAAAAGCCCGTTTGCTTCGTAGGTAAAGGTCTTACTTTTGACTGTGGCGGTATCAGCATTAAGCCTTCTTCCGGTATGGAAGAAATGAAATACGACATGTGCGGTGGTGCAAACGTTATCGGCACTATGCTTGCGATCGCTCAATTGAAATTGAAAGTAAACGCAGTAGGCCTTGTAGCTTCTACTGAAAACTTGGTTAACGGTTCTGCAACTAAACCAGGCGACGTGCACACAGCTCGTAACGGTAAAACTTTCGAAATCAACAATACAGATGCTGAGGGTCGTTTGATCTTGGCTGATGCTTTGTCATATGCAACTGAACTTGCTCCACAAATGATCTGCGACGCTGCGACTTTGACAGGCGCAATGGTTGTAGCTTTGGGTAACACTCACACGGGTTACTTCACTCGCAACAACGCTTTGAAGAACAAAGTTGAAAAAGCGGCTGTTGAGTCTGGTGAGTGGGTATGGCACATGCCTTTGACAGATTTCCACGTCAAAGACATGAAAGGCACTTACGCTGATCTTTCTAACATGTCTTACTCTAAAGGTGCGGGTTCTGCGACTGCAGCTGCGTTCCTTGAGCAATTCGTTGGCGAAGAAATCCCTTGGGCTCACTTCGACATCGCAGGCACTGGCTGGGCAGTTGGCAACCGTTTGCCATACTCTCCTAAAAAAGGTGCTTCTGGCGTAATGATCCGTACTTTCGTAGAAATCGCGAAATCATACGTTTAGTTCTTAGTTTCAATTAAGAATACAAAGGCCTTCATTGGAAACAATGAGGGCCTTTGTAATTTTTGTGCTTTTCATCAGCTGGCCTTCTGGGGCTCTCCCCCGCCCTTCATAATAAGAACAATGGGCGTGGTACGACTTCTGACCCTCACCTTTGTGGCAGTGTTCAGTTTGGCAAATTGCCAATCCTTACCCACAAATGTTTCTCGTCCCACTTCTTGGGCCATTCCCGATCAATCACAAAGCCGTCTTTATGAAAAACTCGAACCTCGAAAAAAAGATCACCCTCCGGAGTTCTCGGGACACTATCCTCTTATTTTAGGGGATGATGCCTTTGTCGCTCGGGTCACCCTGGCGCGCATGGCGGATCACTCTTTAGACATTCAATACTACATTTGGAATAGCGATCTGACCGGCTATATCATGATGGATGAGATTCTTGAAGCTGCAGATCGCGGCGTGCGCGTGAGGATTTTGTTAGACGATTTGAATCTCGGTCCTTATGAAAAAACTCTGCGCATTCTGTCTCTACATCCCAACGTTTACATTCGACTCTCGAATCCTTTTGCCAATCGCTACTTTCGCATTCTGGATTTAACCCGCCTTTCCGATATCGATCGCCGTATGCACAACAAAGTTTTTATTGCCGACAACGAGGCGGCCATCATGGGAGGACGAAACATCGGCAACGAATACTTTTGGGCCAGCAAAGAATTCAAC
>JAGIAF010000348.1 GCA_017745015.1 Bdellovibrio sp.
ATGCATTACTCTGTGAAGTTGCAGTGTGAACCTCCAGGGCAGGCGTTTTTGGCGACACCTCTTAAGAATCAGAAATTTAAATGGCGCTTCGGTGATTTGGCTAAAAGTGAATTGGTGACCGATAATACAGGGACGGCGGAGTTCACCTACACCAGTCATGACGGAAAGATAAATGAAGTATTAGAAATTGAAATCGAAGAAAAGACTTATCGCTTTTCTTCGGCAGAAGGCATGGCGACAATTCCTAAATTTTCGCGATGCCCTTGAGAAACTATACAGAACTGCCCAGACGGTTTCGCCTGATTTTAAAATCAGGCGAACTGAACATGAACTCCTTATCCCTCTACAGGCCGAAGTGAGCTCGCATGTTTTTCATTCAACGAGCGAGTCAGCACGCGGTGGCTTGCAAAGAAGAGCAATCCAGGGATCAATCCCAAACCTGCCAATAACAAGAAGAAACTTTCTTTCGGCATACGGTCATAGTAGGAACCAATCCAACCGGCGATGTAATTACCAAAGAACGTCGCTAAGAACCAGATGCCCATCATCGTAGAAACGATCTTCTTCGGAGAGACCTTGGTCACCAATGATAAACCAATTGGAGAAAGATAAAGCTCACCAATCGTCAACATTAACGTTGAACCTAAGATCCAGAAGGCACTGCCTTTACCGGCTCCCACAGTTTTAGCTGCCAAGAACATCGTGATCAAAGCCGCCGTGCCTAGGAAGCAGCCGATAGCCATCTTCATCGCAGTTGAGGGCTCATTCTTACGACGTGCTTGCCATGCCCATACGCGATCCAAAATTGGAGCAAAGATAAAGATGATGAATGGGTTGAAAGATTGGTACCAAGTCGAAGGCATATTCCAGCCAAAGAAATTCCAATCCGTACTTTGATCTGCCCACAATTGCAAAGTCAGACCTTGTTGCTCGTAAACGCCCCAGAAGAAAATCGTCACGCAGCAAAGGAACGTTAACGCCCAAGTGCGAGTCCACTCTGCGGGAGTCAGTGGTTGTTCCGCTTTAGCTTCAACCTCTTTGATAGATTCTTTCTTTTCAGATTGTGGCAAGTGTTTGCCGCCGAAGTGATAGATCGCCAGGGATAAAAGCATGCCCACGCCAGCAGCGCCGAAGCCCCAGTGCCAGCCGACTTTTTGTCCCAAGGTTCCGCAAATAAGGGGAGAAAGGAATCCCCCCAAGTTGATACCCATATAGAAAATCGTAAACGCACGGTCGCGGCGTTCGTCGCCATCCGGGTACAAGCCCCCCACTTGAGTTGAGATATTGGGTTTAAAGAATCCATTACCGATAATGAGGAAGAGCAAAGCTGGGAAAAGCAGATTCTCGGCCGCCATCAAAAAGTGTCCGATGGCCATTAAGATACCGCCCACGTAAACCGAACGACGCTGACCCCAGTAACGATCGGCGATCATACCTCCAAAAAATGGTGTAAAATAGACAAACCCCATGTAGAGGCCATAGATCTGAGAAGCAAATCCTTGGGCGCTGAGGCTTCCAAAAAAATGCTCGATCACGCCACGGATTGCTGAGTAGCCCCAAATTTCGCGGCCCGCTTGGGCCTCCACGAAAAGATATTGGGACATGTAAAGCATTAGGAGCGCTCTCATCCCGTAAAACGAGAATCTCTCCCACATCTCTGTGAAAAAGAGGGTGAAAAGCGGGCGCGGGTGGCCGAAGAAGGTTTTCTCAGAAGACTGTGCCATCGTGGCTCCTGTCCATATTATTAACAGTTGATAATTTTTCTAAGGGACCTTTTGATCTTCCGGGTTTTTTGGCATAAAGGCATCTGAAAAATGGAGGGGATTCCATGTCTCTTACTAAGAACGCTTTTGTCAGCACTGTCCTCGCTTCTAGTTTTATCTTCGCGGGTTGCTCGAACGACTTTAAAATCGATGAGATCATTGCGAAGAAACAGGCTCCACTCTCCATTGCGGAGTCCTTCTCTCAAACAAAAAATCTTTCGGCGGATGAAGCTGCACAATGTGCCAAAGCGTCTTGCATCACGATTCAAAAATCCGCTTTAGGCAAAATCTTTCTATTGATTGCCTCGGGTAAAACCGCAGGTTCGGCACCTCAGTGGTACGACCTCAAACCCCTGGTTGTGAGTTTTGAATTGGCGGGCGGTCGCATTGCGATCTTGGGTCAGAACTACACCAGCATCTATAAAGAGATCCAAACTGTTAACTTGATCCAAAGCTTCAAGGTTATCGCGCAAAACGAGGATTCTGTCACGTTTGACTGGGGTCGTGGTTTGACAACGTTCGTAGCCCAAGGGTCTTATGATGTTGATGGTGAACGTGGTGAAAACGGTGATCTCACTGATAGTGCATTTGACTCTATCCCAGTAACGGATTCCTTCATTCGCGATATCAAGTTCGATGAACAGAATATCGAGCTTGAGCAAATTTCTAAAATTCGTGCCGAAGTAGGCTCTCCAAATGCGCAGAAGAAATTGAATATCGAAACTCGTGAAGAGACTTTGGCTATGAACATTCAAATCCGCGCCTACAGTCTGGATTCTAAGTTCAAAGCAAAAGAATTCGATTCTTCTCGTCGCGTGGGTTTCTTTATCACTCGTGTCGGTAAAGAGACTCTCAGTAAAGATGTTTCTAAGTTGATCACGAAATGGGACATCTCTGAAGGTCGTGAGCCCATCACAGTCCGTATTTCTGCAGCGGTTCCTGCGGACTATGTGCAAGCCGTTAAAGAGGGTGCTTTCTATTGGAATAAAGTATTCGGTCGTGACGTGATTGCGGTTGAAACTGATGTTGATCCACAGGCTGCTCCAAAAAATCGCACCATCATGATTCGTTGGGTGAACTGGTTGGATGCCGGTGCCGCTTATGCTATGGGTCAATCGGATCCGTTAACGGGTGAAGTATTGCGTGCTCAAGTGTTTATGCCTGCGGTCTTCACGAAAGTGGGCTCTGCGGATCTAGTTCAGTTGAACGGGGGCTCGCCAGTAGCGGAAGGCATGGGCGCGATTTCTTGTGATTTCTCTTCTAAAGTACAAGAGTTGGCGAAAATGAGCCGTGAGGCTTCAGATTCTCAAAGACTTCGTCTGGCTCAGGACAGCGTGCGTGCAACAGTGGCCCATGAGCTTGGTCATGCGTTGGGGTTGCGTCATAACTTTGCGGGTTCTTTCTCCTCTAAGGTTTCGACTCATGAAATTTATGAGTCAGCTAAGACGTATTTGAAAAACAAAGATCACCAGGGTCTTGAGACTTCAACAAGTATCA
>JAGIAF010000349.1 GCA_017745015.1 Bdellovibrio sp.
ACATGATACACGCCGTAACAATCATGAGGGCCATTCCGCGATTATTGCGTAAGGGTTTGAGAGCTTTGCGCATTGGAGGATTCCTCAGGGTTGTTAGGGAAGTGCAGTGGGATGATCACTTGCATTGAATACTTACGTTCTTTGCCATTGGTCTTCTTTAACACTGTTACAGAAAGTTCAACGGCTTGGGGGAATTTACCTTTCGTAGCGCCGTCGCCTTGAGCGTCCGTGCGCCAATCATTCACCCAGTCTTGCTTACCTTTTCCAAGATAGCGGAATTTAAATTCAGAGACGTTTTCAAGCAAAACAACTTCGTCACCCCCTTTGGTGACATCAAGATCCACGTAAGGGGACGAACGACGCCAAACACACTTCGACGTACCGCCATTTTCCTGGAGGCTGCGGCATTCTTTCAACTCGTAACCGACTTCGACAAAGTCCGCTTGTTTGGTATTGCGCACGGTGCGGGCGTTGTTCATTGTTACAAAGTTCAGAGTGTCGTTGGTGCCCACGAAATGGGTTTCGGGATCCCGGCGAGGCACTTCGCGAGCGGCCTGTTGTTGCAGGTATTGCTGTTGTTCCTGCTGTTCCTTCATAGCCTGTTGCGCTTGCTGCTCGGGCGTCATGGTTGCCGGATCAGGAGTCGTGCCGCTTTGATTTTTCTTTTTCAAAAGGTCGGACAGCTCTTTTTCCACATCGCGATAGTGATAGGCTTGATTGACGTCTCTTTCGATCAAACGAACCGCATCACGCATGTGGCTGACATCTTCAAGTTGCCCCTGCATTTTGGTTTTGGTCTTGATGCTTTGTTGAATAGCCTGCGCCACCAGAACGGTCAAAGTTCCCAGGATGGTCACTGTGATCATAACTTCGATAAGAGTGAAACCGCGATTCTTTTTAATCACTTTCCCACGCTCCCGGTTGGCATTCCTGGCATTGGAATGTCTTTATCGAAATCTACAAAGTACTGAGTCGCAGAGAAATTAATCGGTTTTTTGCCGCCCTTAAAGATGATCGTCACTTTGACTTCTTTGATCGTTTTAGAAAGATGTTGAGTCAAAGTTTTCATCATCATCAGGGACAGCTCATCCGCGCCACCTTCTTTTGCGGTGAGGGTGGCAGAGATATCGGGAACTTCAAATTCCTTTGATTCCATTTTCCAAGAATATTGCGAGTATTGGTCGCCGAAATCGTCTTCTTGCTCTTCAGGGATAGAGTCGAGAGGCTTGCCAGAATATTGAATTTCAATTTCGGCCATTTTGCGTTCCAGGAGAGCGGCGACTTCGGTGGCTTGTTGAGCTTTGCGAGTAAATAAAAAGCTTCCCCCCCAGGAGTTCACGAGCAGTAACAATCCTGTGGAGAGGATGACCATCGCGAGGACGGTTTCAATCAATGTAAAGCCTTTATTTCTCACCGTTTGATATCCTTTAACGACTGAGCTTTCTCAATGATATCAGCTTGACCCGTTAAAGGATTAAAAACAAGAGTCCAAGTTAATTTATTTCCATCGGTAATTTGGATGGAACCGGCTTCTACAAAGCCCTCTGGGAAAAAGTGAATGTAAGCTTCACCTGAGGTGATAGGTTCTTTCGTATTTACGGTCTCAACTTGCGCGAAACGAAGGCCGTCCGGAAGGCTCTCAGGTTTCTTTAAAACCGATTTATCCGGCTGAAAAAGGGGGGGGGGACCCTCGTCGTTCATGCTGCGATTTTTCGCTTCTTCACGAGCTTTCTCGGCAGCTTCAGGATCGATTGGGACAGGGCCGCTGGATTTTTCAACCCAGTATTTCGAAGTGTTTCCGTCCATGCTGATCACAAGGCGGTAAGTCGAATTGTTGATGCGAGCTTTATTTCGAACGGTTCGAGTGAGAACCAAGAAGTGACGAGCAGTGGCCTTGATGTTGGTCTGCTTTTTAAAGATTCGCGGGGCTCCGACGACAATCAATCCAGCGACAATGGCTAGAACAATCATCACCTCGATGAGGGTGAAGCCCCGACGATTCATAATTACTGAGCGTCGTCCAAAGTGATATCCGCGTCGTAGCCTGAGCCACCTTCGCGACCATCTTTACCAAGAGATTTCAAAGTTGGTTCGCTGCTGCCATTCGTTTCATAAATGTATTCATGGCCCCAACGGTCTTTTACGTTTTTGATATAAGGTTCTGGACCCCAGTTCGAGCACTCTGGATCTTGTTTCGTCAAGTTTTCCAAACTCGTAGGGTACTTACCGCAATCTGTGTAGTACATGGAAAGAGCATTCGTGATTTGACCCATGTGGATGCGTGTCTCTTTCACTTTTGCTTTATCAAGTTGGCCGGTCAAACGTGGAAGCAAGAGAGCTGCGATACCACCGATGATCGCAAGAACGATCATGATCTCGATCAAAGTCATACCCTTGCGGTTACTGATAGGGGACATTATTTACTCCTCTGGTTAACAGACGTCTATAGTAACAGATGCCATTGGTCAGGTAAAGGATTTGACTCTGCACTTACAAACTTAGACTCGACTTTTGAGGGATCACTTTCATTGTTATCTAACAGTTTCTTGCGATCACTTTTGTTAAACAACCTTGATTGAAAACAATCAAATCACTGAGTTATGCCAATACCTTTGAAGTTACTTTAAGTTTTAGTCAGAGGTGATAAATGGGTGTTGTCTCTTACTACGTCGCAGCTAGCATCGATGGCTTCATTTCTCGTACGGATGAAAATCTGGATTGGCTCAATCATATTCCGGAACATAATAGTTTTACAATTCTTGGTGGAGGCAAAGAAGATCTCTTTGAGTATCACAACTTTTATAAAACCGTGGATGTGATGTTGATGGGACGGCGAACCTTTGATGTGACCATGGGCTTTGCGGAGTATCCCTATCCGGACAAGAAAGCTTTCGTCTTTACACGGAACTTAGATCTAAGACCTGAAGTAAAGCATGCGGTGGAGATTGTTTCTCGCGATCCTGGCGAGGTGGCGGCGATGTTGAAAAAAGAAACGAAAAATCGCATCTGGCTGGTGGGTGGGGGAAGCTTGGCCAGTGAGCTGATGCGGGCCGGGCAAATTGACGAAATCATTCTGACCATCATTCCCATCATTTTAGGGAGTGGCATTAAGCTTTTTAAAGAAGGAGAGTTTGAGGCGGACTTTGAAAGGCAAGAAGTCGTAGCGCTCAGCAATGGTCTTACTCAAATCCGCTTTTTGAAGAAGCAGACTAAGTAAG
>JAGIAF010000034.1 GCA_017745015.1 Bdellovibrio sp.
ACTCAATGCTTTATATCTTGGGTATGACTTTGGAGTACTCTGGTGGTTTGAACGGTAAAGGGTTTGTTTTCAACAACCCGAATGCAACCAAACACTGCGGTTGTGGCTCTAGCTTCAACGTTTAGTTTTTAAAATTAAAGCTTCCAAAAAGCTCCGCTACAAACGGAGCTTTTTTTTCGTCCAAATTTATTCTCTTACCACATTTGTTCGAAGCCCAAGAAACGTCTCCCAAATCTTTGTCTAGAATTTTTCCGTAATTAGGTTTCGCGAGTTAATCAGATTATTATTTAGATTGTTGTGAGGAGCTATGACTTCAATGCGGAACTTTCTAGAGATTCATTGCCTACAAAACTTGATGACGGAATTTGAACTCATCAAAAATCTTAAAACCAAGCCCTTGGAAATCTTTGAATTCGATGATCGCTGCTTTTCTTTTCAAGCACCACAAAAAATGTGCGGCTTGGGATTGTTTGTGCATCTGGAAGGCTTCATGCACATTGCAAACGAAAAGCATGACTTCTATGCTACTGGCAAAGTCACAAGCACTGACACTCTCGAGAGCGAAAAGCTTTCAAAGTACACTATTGAACTTCACCGATTCGATAAATCCCTCTGGGAAGAATTCCGCAAAGCCGTCGAGCAAACTCAGGCAGCCACAGATACCCTATTTAAATCTATGAAGGACAGTGAGTAATGACTGAACTATCCGCCGTCATCGTCGACAGCTCTGCTTCTTATTGCAACTCCGTAGCGATCTCTCTTAAAGAAATGGGAATTCCACAAGATAGAATATTTATCACGAAACGCTATGAAGGAGCTGTGGAGTTCATCAACGAAAAGAAGCCCCAGCTTCTGATCACAGAATTTCAAGTGGATGGCAAATTCGGTTTAGAGCTCGTGAACCTGCACGCTTCCCAAAATGCCAACAACATCTCCGTCATCATGACTCACAACAATTCGAGCAGCTCCATTGCGGAAGCCGCTGAGGAGTTGGTGGATGACTATATTGTAAAACCCTTCCAATCCGGAATGCTTCACCAGCGCCTGCGCAGTTTGATTAATAAAAAATTGAATCCAAGCGACTACATCCAAAGAATTCGCGACGGCAAGCAGATGTTAATCGAAGGTCGCCTTCAAGATGCAGAACATTTATTCTCCGAGGCTCTTGGAAAAGAATCGAAGCCCACACTGGCCCATTACTATCTTGGATATACAAAATACATCGGAAAAAATCTTTCCGTGGCGAACGCCGAATTTGTCAAAGGCCTGAAGCTGCAGCCCTTGCACTATAAGTGTTTGACGGGGAAGTTTGACACTTTCTTTGAGCAGAAGTCCTATGATGAGGCCTATAAAGTTGCGTCTACGATCATCGACAACTACCCCATCGGTCCGAAACGCCTGGCTAATCTTTTTATCTCGGCAGTTTTCTCTGGACAATTGGATGCCGTGCCTGAGTACTTCAAGTTATTTGCTGAATTAGATCACAAGCCACCCGAGCTGCGTAAAGTCTTCGCAGCCGCTCTATTCACTGCGGGCCGCTCACAAATAAATCGCCAGGACCTCGCAAAGGCCGGGGAATGTTTTGAGTTGGGTATTAAAGTTATAGGACCAGATCCAGAGTACTTAACGAAAGTGATCAAGGTTCTTCTGAAGACGGATGCCATGGGCCATCGTCATGCTTCAAAAATACTACAGCAATTTCCCAACACCCAAATCGGTACGAAAGCTTTTGAAAACTTGCAGTTCCTTGTTCAATGCAAAATCTTGCCTGTAGGAGATCTGATTGATCGCGGCCGCAAGTTGGCTGCCAACAAGCGATTAGATGCCGAATCTTACGAAGTGTTTGTGAACATCCTCTTGGAGAATCGCAAAATCACTCTCGCGGAAGATATCACTGCAAAGGCATTAAAAGAATATCCAGAAATGCGCGACACGCTTTCTATGATATACGAAAAATTTCAAGGAATTATATCTTAGGCAGCGAGAGCTGCCTCAATGAATTCACGAATGTGCTGAGAGATCAATTCCGGCTGAGTTTTAATAGCCAAATGCCCACATCCCGTCACCACGATCACATCGTCACAGCCAATGTGCGAAGCAAATTTCTTATAGGCTTCCTTATTGAAAAGCAGATCCTGCTCATCAAAGATCAAACGACATTCGCCACGATAGTTGAACAACTTTCTATTCCAATACTGCCAGTCTTCTGAACGTAAGATCCACGAGAAGTGATGAATCATATGCGCCACAAATTGTAATTTACGACCTTTGAGGTTTTCTACGCCGGCAGCACCTTCAGAGCGTTCATCGCGGAAAATCTGCGCCGCACGTTTTAAGAAAGCGGCTCCCATCGGAGTCGACAACATCACGTAGATACTTTTCAAATTCAGCGGAATGGAAAAGAAGAAGCGCAGCTCCTTTGGCAAAAAGTGCTTCACCGGGTCCGCCACCATTGGATTGATCAAAGCCACTGTTTTTACCAAGTTTGGATGTTGCGCTGCTAAGGCCCAGCTTAAAGCTCCGCCATAACTGAGTCCTGCGATATTCACTTTTTCACCTGGGAAATTTTCAGAGATGAACTTAGCCAACACTTCAACTTGCACAGTGAAGAACAGCTTATCGCTACTCATATAGACATGACTCAAATTCGGAACGACCACGCGGTAATTCTGTGACAGTGACTCTGCCACGGAATCCCAATGGTGAATGCTTCCGCCATAACCATGCAGAAGCAATAAAGTGGGCCCTTGCCCTCGCTGTCGGTAAGTAATCTTGTGAGACATGTTCCGATCTTATCGGAACATCTTCTTTGGCAATGAACTCGACCTAAGACTGAGTTAGGTCTTAGTTCTGCTTCTTTTGATCGTTTTGTTGCGACGGTTTTTGCTGTTGCTGCTGCTGAGTTTTTTGTTGTTTCGGCTGATTGTGCTGAGGCCTGTTGTGTTGTTTTTGCCCCTGCTGTTGACCTTGCGCCTTTTGCTGGTGCTGCTGTCCACCACCCTGCTTAGGCTTGCCTTGCTGTTTTTGCTTATGTTGGCCCTGTTGATTGCGTTGCTGTTGTTGTTGTTGCGGCGGACGCGGTTGTTGCCGTTGCTGCTGTTGTGGCTGACCTTCACCAGAAGCTTTCGCCTCTTTTTGCTGAGGCTGTTGAGCCTGTTGCATTTCATCAACTTTTTCATCCAACAACATCGTGTCGTTCACGGCTTTGGATTCAACTTGCTTGTTCGTACGGAAACCACGGATTTTCTTCGTTTGATTTTCCGCACGCTCTACCTGTTCCGTCAAATCAACAGTCACGTCACCAAAGCAACGAACTTGGCAGCTCAGACGGCGGCCATCGATAAAGTAGTTCGTACCGATCAAGCTCAACTCCGCTTTACCCGGAGGCAGCACATTGTTGTCACCTTCAGAGATGCGCACGCGACATTCTGCACAGGATGGAACACCCTTGCAGATTGAACGGATCTCAAGCTGATTTTCTGTCGCAATCTGCAAAAGGGATTTATCGGGAGTCCCCTCAACTTCAATATTCTGCGGAAGAAATTTAATTTTCATACTCAAGATCCTTGGTGCCTGGCACCTTTTGGTTACACGCCGCACCCCCAAAAGGTACGGCGTACCTTTTATTTAACGATGACTTTTGCGAACTTTGTTTTGCTGCCTTTGATGACTTTGTTATGCAAAGCCTCTGCAGAAAGTTTAGCTTTCGCGTCTATCACTTTTTGCCCGTCGATTTGTACGGCGCCACCTTGGACCATACGGTTGCCTTCGCTGTTTGAAGCAGCAAAGCCCAACTTAACCAGCAACTGAGCGACACCCATGCCTTCGGCAGGGATGTCAGATTTATTCAATTCAAAATTCGGGATATCGTCTGGCAAACCTTTATCTACAAAGATACGGTTGAATTCATCTTCTGCCGCCTGTGCTGCTTCGGCGGAGTGGAAGCGTTTGATGATGAATTTCGCTAAGTTCACTTTCACTTCGCGTGGATGTTTCTTTTTATCCGCCACGTCTTGTCTCAACTGAACAAGTTCAGCTGCTGTGATATCCGTCAAAAGTTCATACCAACGATACATCAAGTCGTCAGAGATCTTCATTGTCTTACCGAACATGTCCTTCGGAGTGTCGACAACAGAGATATAGTTATCCAATGATTTGGACATTTTATTGACGCCGTCGATACCTTCAAGGATCGGCATCGTCAAAATACATTGTGGCTCTTGGCCATAAGCAGATTGCATCGAACGGCCCACCAAAAGATTGAACTTCTGGTCTGTACCACCCAACTCTACGTCAGCTTTCAAGGCCACAGAGTCATAACCTTGAGTCAATGGATACAAGAATTCATGGATTGCAATCGGAGTACCGGCTTTATAGCGTTTCGTGAAATCGTCACGCTCAAGCATTTGCGCAACTGTGTATTGAGCAGCCATTTTGATAAACTCACCTGGAGTCATCTTGCCGATCCAAGAAGAGTTGTAAACGATCTCGGTCTTTTGCGGATCTAGAATCTTAAAGATTTGCTTAGCGTACGTGCGACCGTTCTCTTCGATCTCTTCACGAGAAAGAACCGGACGAGTCGTGCTCTTACCAGTGGGATCACCGATCGTCGCCGTAAAGTCACCGATCAAGAAAATCACGTGGTGACCCAAATCTTGGAACGTCTTCAATTTATTGATTACAACAGTGTGACCAATGTGAATGTCGGGACGAGTTGGGTCTGCACCCAACTTAATACGAAGCGGAGTATTAGTCTCTTTAGAGCGCTTCAATTTCTTAAGCATCTCTTCGTCATTGATGAACTCAGCAACACCAAACTTAATTCGTTCTAACTGTTCCTTAGGATCCAAAAAACTCATACCACATTTTCCATTTTCGATTTTCGATTCTCGGCCGGCAAAGCAGGCTATCGAGCATGCTCCACACTACGAGTCTCACGAACAACCGTCACCTTAACCTGGCCGGCTTGTGGAACTTCACGTTCGATCTTACGAGCGATATCGCGAGAAAGCATCACAGCTTGGTCATCAGTGACTTTGCTTGATTCAACAAGAACGCGAACATCTTTACCGGCTTGAAGAGCCAAAGTTTTTAGAACGCCGTCGAAGCTGTTGCCGATGCTTTCAAGGTCTTCCAAACGGTGGATGAAGGAATCCATCTGTGGACGGCGAGCACCTGGGCGCGCGCTCGACAAGATGTAAGCAGCATGAACAATCCAAGCTAAGATCGAGTGAGGTTTTTCTTCTTCGTCGTGAGCACGGATCGCGTGGCACACGTCTTCAGATTCGCTGTATTTCTTAGCGGCTTCAGCACCTACAGTTGCGTAACTGCCTTCAACTGTGTGATCAATTGCTTTACCGATGTTGTGCAATAGACCTGCACGACGAGCCAACTTCACGTTGAAGCCCAACTCACCCGCAAGAAGACCTGCGATGTTGGCAACTTCCAAAGATTGGTTTAAAGCATTTTGACCTTGGTAGCTACGGTATTTCAAGCCACCGATGATTTTGATCAACTCAGGATGCATGTTCGGAATACCAAGTTCCATCACATGACGTTCGCCTTCTTCTTTGATCGATTTCATCAATTCGTTACGCTGCTTTTCAGTCACTTCTTCGATACGTGCTGGATGAACGCGGCCGTCTTCCATCAATTTCTCGATAGTACGACGAGCTAGTTCACGGCGAACCGGATCGAAACCAGAGATCACCACTGCCTCTGGAGTATCGTCGACGATCAAATCCACGCCACAGTGAGCTTCCAACGTACGGATGTTACGTCCCTCACGACCAATGATTTTACCTTTCATCTCGTCGTTTGGAAGAGCTAGTACGCTCACAGTTCTTTCCGAAGTGAACTCAGAGGCAAAGCGTGAAAGCGCTGTCGCCAAGATACGTTTAGCTTTAATTTCAGATTCTTTTTGAGCTGCTTCTTCGATTTGTGTGATCTTTTTAGAAGCTTCTGCTTTTGCTTCGTCTTCAAGAGCCGTTAACAATTGGCGTTTTGCTTCTTCTTGTGACATAGCCGCTACCGACTCCAGCTTCTGTCTCAACTCACCGATGTGAGTCTCGCCTTTCTTCTCAAGTTCTTTTACGCGGTTTTCAGAGATCGCGATTTTTTCTTCACGGTCTTTCAACGAGCCCAGGTAGCGTTCGTTTTCTTCCATCTTTTGTTTGAACTGCTGTTCGATTTCCTTCAAACGGCGATCCAACTGAGATTCTTTGTTTTTCAAAGTTGAATTTTGTTTGTGGATGTCGGCTTCAACGTTCTTACGAGCGCGGCCTTCGAAATCTTTAGCGCGTGTTTCAGCATCTTTCTTCAACTTCGCAGCTTCAGACTTCGCTTTGTTCACGATACGCTCAGCTTCGACGCGTGCTGATTTTTTGCTATTGTTGTCCTGGATTCTTTTCACCATGAACACAATGAAACCGCCCACAAGCAAACAGATAATTGCGGTAATTAAAATTTCCATGTTCCTTTACTCCTACCAAAGGCCCCTAATGGACCTCGAACTGCTGGCAAATCGTGATGCCGGACTCGCTGATAAGAAAATCAACTTTCACATCGTGCGTGTCCATCGGCAGTGTCCGTTCTGAAATTTGAAAATCAAAACAGACTCCCACCTTGATTCCTTTGAAGTGTTCCAGAGTTTTATCGTAAAACCCTTTGCCCTTCCCAAGGCGATTGCCATTCTTATTAAAACTTAAACCAGGGATCAACAGACCTTGAAGGTTTTGAAGATCGACTTGTGTGGATGTTGGATCAGGTTCCAGAACCCCAAAGGCCCCTTGGCTAAAACCTGAAGCGAAACAAAACTCCAGCTCGTTCCCCTTTACTCGCGGGAACAACCAGTCGATATCTTTGATTTGGAAAACTTCATCGACACTGACTTCTTGAGCCAGGGCGCGATAAGCTCCCCAGAATCCACTCTGCTTCGACATAAAGTCGTGCAGATAACCATTCAACTTCTGCTGGTTTTGAACAAGACCTTGCGCAAACTCTTGGGCGCAAAGAGATTTATAAAAGGAACGACATTCCTGTTTAGAGCTCCAAGAGGACATGGACACTCCAAGAGAGTTACAATCAAAGTTAGTTGTTCAAAACCTTGTTGCCCTTGGAATTTTCTAGTTCATTTGAAAGTTGCATCGCTTTTTCCTCGATCTTGTCGAGTTCACGTTGCGCCTTTCTTTTCAAAAGGATGAGTTCTTCCGCAATATTCATCGCCGTCAAAACAGCGGCGTTTTGGAAGGATCCGTTTTTAGTAACGGCCATAGCTTGATTCATTTTGTTATTAACAAAGTCGACGAGCTCTTGAACAGTGGCATCGTCATGAGACGTTTTAAGCTTGTAAGGGACTCCTGCAATGAGGAAATTGAAATTCTTTTTCTCAGCAGTCACTTTTGTCACCTCAACCAAACGCTAATGGGCTAAACCTTTTAAAACTCTAGAAAAATTCCTAGAACAACACTACAAAAAGTATAGCTATATTGAGGTGCGGTATTCAACAGATTATTTCACCAGAGCCCGTTTGGAGCAGGTGCATATAATACCGAGATCCTTCTGATTTTCGCAGGAGATGCTGCGTTTTCGGGCACGGTCTTCGAGGTCATACTCGACGATAACTTTGAAATTGCGTTTGTAGGTCGAGACGATGCCATTAAGCTTTGTGTCAATATAGGAGTACTCATCGTTTTTTACAGTCGCATTGAGCAAAAAGGTATTGATGATCTCTTGCTTGGGATTGATGCGCTGATTCTTGGTCAAAGCCAAGTCGGTCAAAACCCCTTTATCCCCGACTTGCTGCAAGGACAGCTCGGTGGTCTTTTTACCTGAGGTACGCAGAATCAAATTCATCTCTTGTTTGTCCGCATCCTCATAATTCACTTTTCTTTGACGCAGTTGCGAGTGAGCGGTCACAAACTTTTCATCTGCGAGCTCTTTGAGCTGATTGAGGTCGACCTTGAAAGCTAGATTTTCGTCTTTAAGTTCCGGAAAGCAGCGGATCACATTTTCGTAGGAAACGGAAACTGGCTTTGCGACTTGAGCCCACAAAGCCTGTGGGCTCACAAAGACAACAAAGAGGGAGATCAAGCTGAGGCGCATTTCTAACCTTTATGGAATCGTCACCGTAGTGGCATTGAAGTTCTTCACGCCCACTTTATCCTGAATACGATACGAACCTGGGAACACGGCAAGAGTGTCACCCGCCTTCATGAATCCTGAAACAAGATAGCGTGGGTGTCTCAATCTTACCACGTTACCAGGATACGTCACCCACAATTCATTGAAGGTCCCGTCGCCTTGATATTCGAACATCGAAGCAATCCCTGATGGATTCGTCGCACGCTTCCAGTCATCGCACACACGCAACGCCAAGTCGTCTTTCGTATCGAGGTCATCGATGATTTTGCAGGTCTCATAAGTGAAGCGTTGCATGTAATCACGCTCCCACATACCCGCGACATACAAGTCGCCAAAGTTTTCTTGCGACAAGCGATAGAAGTGACGTTTCAGATAGAACATCTCCATCTGCATTTTCTGTTGCTCTTGAGGTTGAGAGAAATCACGGAAGACGCGCACACGGCTGCCTTCCATACCCGCTGGCACTTGAATCGTCTGCAATTGCAAAGTCGTTGTTTGGCCAGCAGCTACATTCACCCAGTTTGGATACATGGAGTTTTCAAAACCCACCAAGTAAGTGCCAGCAGGAATGTTGTTCACCTTATTCAAATCAAGACTTAATGGTTTATCACAAGTTCCCGGCTTGGAAATTTCACAACGGATCGCACGAACTTTAGAGAAAGTTTGTCTTGATCCAGGAGTACCCACAACACTCAAACGACCCACACCGTAAGGCGCTGGCATCGTCGCAGGATCCATGATCTCCTCATTCACCATGCGCACCGCTTTGTTCACCCGGGCATCTTGGCCGTAAGTATCGTCAATAAAGCGGATAGCGCCGTTGGCTCCGCGCTCAACGGTGAGATAGATAAAATAAACTGGAACACCGTTTTTATCCAACGTCACTGGTACAGAGACCGTCTTACCTGGCTTATCCCCTGCCTTCATCGGAACGAAAGATTGAATCGCTGGCAAAGACCATTTCGATTGGTCTTGAAGCAAATAAGCCGCAAGCTCCAATGGTTTTTCTAAACGCACACATCCTGAACTTTTATGACGATCGTTTTCTGCGAACAAATTTCTCTCGTTCGTGTCGTGCATGTAAATCGCTTGCGTATTGATCTCGAGAGGGAATTTCACAACTCCCAAGGCATTATCCATTCCTGGGCCTTGCACGATGACATAGCGATCTTTATTGCGCGCCGAAAATTTTTCGGGACTGACAGAACTCCAAGGAACTTTTGGAGAGTCTACCAACTGACCATTCTCAAACAAGAACATATTGTGATTTACCAGATAGTTTGGATCCGTTCTTAGCATTGGCAACTTATCTTTAATCGCCAAAGTGTCAGGCACTGTCCATGTCGGATTGAAGATCACTTGCTTCAAAACGTCGCGCATAGAAGGTGTTTGACGGAACTTCTGACCGTTCACCGTTTTAAAATAAAAAACTTGCCCTGAAGGATCTACCAAACGGAACTCTGATGTCGCAAGATTCACGAAGATATGGCGCGACTCAAAATTTCTTGGCAACCAACGAAGCTTTTCCATGGTCGCTTCGATTTGCGAAATGCGTGTTGAGAGTTTGGTATTTAATGAATTCAAGACTGCCGAGCGATTGGCACCAATGGAGCCATCCACCGTAAGACCGTTTTGAGATTGAAAGCTGCGAAGCACTGTATCGAACTCTTGGTCAAAAGTATTTCCGACCATTGTAACCTGATAACCCAGTTGGTTGAAACGCTTACGCAGCAAACCCACCGTCGGCGAAGTCACACCCAATTGCAAAGTCACACCGGCTGGAGCGATCTGCGCCCAGTCATTTTGCGCTTGAAGGTTACGGAAGTACTCTAGCAAAGCTTTTAAATCTTGATAGCGTGGGATTTGCGGCGCCAACACGTCAAGACGTTGATTCATGCCCGCTGGACCTGCCGCCACAGCGTTGACGATAATATTAAATTCTCTATCAGACAGATTGTTACCCGCGTATTTGATGTCGTCATCAATGCTGCGCGGATCGACCCGCCCCTCGTACAAATGACGAGAATAACGAATCAAGGCTTCCGTCGCCATCAACTCGAAAGTCACCCAATTCCCTTTTGCAGGGTCTACCTTGGTGAAACCTTTTTCAAGCATCTCATCCCAATAATCTCCGGGCTGCAAACCTTGGCGATCTGCCTTAAGAAGCATGTCCTTAAGAGCTTGAGCCATAGCATTGGGATAACCTGATTGAGAATCAATCCACACCAATTGATATTGGCGGGCTTCATAGAACTTTCTTAAAGCTGGAGAGTGAAGAATGAAATCCGCAAAGCCAGGCTTGATCATGTATTCGCGACCTTCTCTTTCGAGAACCTCTTTCAACCTCAATCCGCTGAAATCAGCATGGGCGAAGCTAGGCGCCAACATCGTGACACTAAGACCATAAATAAAGGATTTCTTTAGCCATGCTTTATAGTTCATAGAGACCTCTCCAAGCCTCTAATATCCAATAAAGATGCCACCTTAAGACTTTCTGAGTGATTTATAGGCGTTAAGTTTTAGACACTCACCGAGGATTGGCATACAGCCCTCACCCCAGTCTCATTTTGAGACAAAGCAAAAGGCGCCTGGCACCTTTTGCTTCACTCGCTGTGTTAGCGGAGGTTGCCACTGGTCAGATAGCGAACAATGTCGATATCAGGAGGATTGGCGATTCCGGCTCCTGGTTTTGGACCATTGAGTTCCGGCAATGAGAAATCCATGCGCACGTCATAGCGACGTTCCCATTGATAACGCAACCAACGTTCTTGGTTGTACCACGCGCGCTTGTTCGCATCATCACGGCAGGACGAGAGCTCTTGCGGAGATTTTGCTCCCCAACGCAACTCTGGACAGTGATACGGGTCGAAACTCATATCAAACAGACGCTTACGAGCCTCCTCCAAATCCATTGTCACCGCTCCACCGCTGGAGTTCGTATAAGAGAATTGGCACGCACGAGCCTCGCGATTGTAAACCTTCAACAAGTCTCCCGGAAGATCGCGACCGTTGTAGATGATTTGTGGATCACCCACTTTGTATCTTTGAATTAAGTGCTTAGATTGGTTGAGGACATCCATGAAAGACACTTTCAAACGCGCATCTCGTGATGGACTTGCGTAGTTCTCCCACTCGCCATTGGTGCCATAGATATTCATTGGCAAACGCTCTGGATGTGGTTTTAAGTAAACGCCCGCTTTCGTCGAAATATTCACGGCATCGACGCGATCTTTCAGATTCACGCAGATATCTTGAATCATGCTTTGCATATCATCCAATGGGTTGATGCGCAGATCACCACTGGCCATCATGATACGAACATAGTCATAGTACGGAACAGCTTGGCCGTTAAAAATAAATTTACCATCAGCCCAGTGACCATCTGGATCCGGTTGATTTCCATAGAACTGCTCCAGGCTGTAGTAAGGAAGGCTGTCGTTTTTAGCACCAAGGATTCTTCCGCCAATATAAGCCCCTGAAGAATCTTTCTTTGCCTTCGTCAAAGTCAACGGACGGAAATTTTTAAAGCCCGCGCCTTGATACGGATTACTACGCACAAACTTAGGATTGTACATTCCCGACGTCAGAGTGTTGTCTGGATGCGCATCAATGTAGTAAATGCGACCATCGTCAGTGACTTTGTAAATGATCGCCACGTGACCATTTGGATCATAGATCACAGTTCCCGGGCGGATTCCCAAGCGGCTGATTTTCACTGGATAGAAATCGGAAAAAAGATTTCCGTCCTCATTGCCCATCATGCGGAATGTCGCAGAATAAGTTGTGTCGGTGATGGTGCGATTGAGCAGCGTCACCGCATCTGGATAGCGACTTGCGAGAATTTCAAAGTCTTCGATGTTGTAAATCGCTAAGCTACGTCCTGAGTTCCTTGCCACCACGTCGAAACGACTTGCCGGCGAATTACCAAAAGGCGTGTAACGCACATCGCCTGTGTTATCGGGAACCGAACGTGCACGCACACTGCTCACCACTGACATCGGAAGGCCATTCTTCCACGCAAAATAAGATCTTAAATAATATGGCAGGTCCGCGCAGTCAGAGTAATACCGAAGACCTTTAGGATCAGAAGAATAATACGGATTTGCACCGCTCTTAAAGCAAGTATCCACCGTTCCACACTGTCGGCGTTCCACTGCTGCGCCTAAGCGCGCAATAAAATCGCCAAAATTCGATTCGTCGTTCTCCGTCCATGTGAGTTTCGTCGTTCGCCAATCTGACGCTGCCATAAAATTGAACTGAGCCATGCTCAGCGTCGGCAGAATCAATATCCCAAGGTTCAAAATCCATTTCATGAAACCTCCAGTTACCCTACCGGGCACTTTTAACAATTTAAATATTTTTGGGTACTCCTTCATTTTCCTATGCTATGAGAGCCGAGATAAAAAATACCCTAGCTAGAGGCACAGTCACGCAACTTGCCCTTGGTTTAGGGTCCATGGCTTATTTTTAATAGAGATGCATTTGGGAGACGACGCATGACAAATTTACAGGGTAAAAACCTCGTATCTGTTCTTCTTACTGTGCTAGTTGCCACCTCACCGGCGACGACGTTTGCACAAACGACAACAGCACCTGCAGCAAAATCCACTGTAGAAAAATCTCAACTCAGCGTAGGTCAAAGATATTTTATCTCCGCTGACAATTTAAACATTCGCAGCAGCAATTCAACGACAGATTCAAACATTGTGGGTCAGTTGACGATGAACGACGTTGTAGAAATCTACGATGTTTTGAATGCGGCGACTCCTCTAGTTCAAATCAAAATCATCAAATCAGCTTCTGTAAATCCAAACGTAGCTCCTGAGCTTTTCGTTTCTAAAGACTATTTGGCGACAAAAGAAACTACGGTTGCGACTTCTAAATATTTCGTTGTCCAAAACGTGGCGACTGAAAAAACTCGTGTCTACGAGCGTTGCACAGTGACTCCAAACTGCCCTCACAAAATGGTGATGGAAACAGAAATGGTTGTGGGTCGTAACGAAGAAGGCACTAAAACGGACCGTTATGCTTACATGACTTGGTTGGGTCACTCTCGTATCGCTTCATGGGTTAAGTTTTATGCTGACGGCGCTGCGAACTATCCGAACTGGTACAAAGCTGGCCAAGATATCAAATCAATCCCTAGACCTATCACCGATGGCTCTTCGCGTGTTATCGGTTCCCGCAAATGGATGGTTAAAGGTAAAGATGGCAAGAGCACAGTCTACGGTGCTTTCGGTTGGTATGCTGCGAAGCTTTCACCTGCTGACGATGTTAACGGCGTGAATAGCCAATGGATGCACGGAACTATCGGTTGGGGTAAAGATGGCAGCGCTGCCATCGATATCACTCGTGGTTTCTTCATGAATATGTTCTCAAATCCAGGTTCTCACGGCTGCACTCGCTTGGAAAACAGGGCGATCGCTTACCTACGTAGCATCTTGCCCGTAGGCACTGACATCTACCGTGTTTACGCTCGTGAATCGACTCGTGAAATGGAATCTGTTACTAGCGATGGTAAAATCCTAAGCCCACTTCGTCGTTATGCTGCGAACTACAACACTCCAGTTCGCTGGGACTACATCTTGTTGACGAACGGCGCTCAGCAAGCTGGCGGTTTGACTCCAGACGCGAAAACAATCATCGCGCAAGCAATCTCTTTCTCTGCAGGTACAAACTTGATTGAGCAAGGTTCTTACGATGTTGACCAATATCCAAACGCAGTTCAATTGAACTATAAAAACTCGGCAGCTTCGGGAAAATCTGGCGACAGATACCGTATCGACTCTGGTAAAGCTAAAGAACCTACGAACTTCAAAGGTTACTTCCTAGTCGATGAGGGTCGCTTCGTAGACTACGCTCATCCAAATGAAACCGCTGTTAAAGGTAAAGTACACGTAAGCGGTTTGTTGGACTTCAGAAACTCTGTTCCTGAATTCTTGAAAGCAACGGGTTACCACTATCCACCTGTAGTTATCTGGAAATCTGGTGACGCTGAAGACGCGGCTCAAGCGAACAAAGGTCACTAAGAATGAATTATCCGACAGATGTCTGTCTAGTCGGTGCGTCGGGGCTCGTGGGACACGAGCTCCTTCTTGTTTTAGCGCAACTGAATCAAGTGAAGGCGATCAAGGTTGTGACCCGCTCTCCGTTGGGTCGCCTTCCTGCTAAATCTGAAAATCTTATTTTAAATTTCGATAAAATGTCCGAGCACTCAGAGACCCTGAAAGCCAACGTCTATGTCTGTTGCTTGGGTACGACGATTGCGACGGCAGGTTCTCAAGAAGCCTTCCGTAAGGTCGACTATGACTATGTCATGGAGTTCGCGCGTATCGCTGAGAAGAATGGTGCGCAGAAGTTTCTAGTGATCTCGTCCATCGGTGCGAATCCTCAAGCCAGCGCCTTCTATACGCGCGTAAAAGGCGAAATGGAACGCGACCTGCGCAAGCTCCATATCCCACAGATCGAAATCTTCCGCCCGTCACTGCTTCTGGGGGAACGCAAAGAACACCGCAGCGGTGAAAAGCTCGCGCAACGCCTCAGCCCGATCTTAAATCCTTTGCTGGTAGGTCCACTGAAGAAGTACCGCGCAATCAAAGCGACAGACGTCGCTCGTGCCATGGGCTCAGCAGTTTTGAATTTCAATCCTGGGCTATATATCTACGAATCAGACGAAATCCACCGAATCGCAAATCCAGAATAAAAATCAGAAGGACGGAGGCAGGTTTTCACCTGCCGGCTTGGAACAGTGAATCTACGAATTCTTGTGCTGAGAACGTGCGCAAGTCTTGGATGCGCTCGCCGACGCCGATAAGTTTTATCGGAATCTGTAGTTCTTGAGCGAGACCTACGGCCACGCCACCCTTTGCTGTGCCGTCCATTTTCGTGAGGACTGCGCCTGTAAGGCCCAAAGCATTGTGGAACTCTTTGGCCTGCATCAAAGCGTTTTGGCCAGAATTGGCGTCTAGAACGATCAATGTCTCATGGGGTGCTTCAGGGATCACCTTTGTCATCACACGCTTCATCTTTTTGATTTCTTCCATCAAGTTTGCTTGCGTGTGCAAGCGGCCGGCAGTGTCGACGATCACGATGTCGTAGTTTTGAGCTTTGCCTTTTGCAACGGCATCAAATGCCACTGCACTTGGATCTGTCACACCTTCCGGAGAGTAGATTTCTACCTGGGCCCGATCTGTCCAAACTTTCAATTGGCCACCGGCTGCGGCACGGAATGTGTCCCCTGCTGCTACCAATACTTTTTTGCCTTGAGCCGCCAATTGCGATGCGATTTTACCAATTGAAGTTGTCTTACCCGCACCGTTCACACCTACGATCATCAAAACTGTGGGACCGTTTTCTACGAAATTGATTTTAGAAAGAATACCTTGAGTGGGAGCTGATGAATGAGAACCAGCGAAGATGTTTTTGATTTCTTCTTTCAAAGTCTCGCGCACCAATTCGTAATCCGCGCGTTCTTTCTTAGACAGTTTTTCATTCAGGGCGCCCATCAGGCGTTGAACTGTCGTCGGACCCAAGTCGCTGGTGTAAAGGATCTCTTCGATCTCGTCCAGGTATTGGTTGTTGTCACCAGATTTGAAAAGGTTGCGGATACGGCCGAAAAGATTCTCTTCGGTTTTTTTAAGAGCTTCGCTCAAATCAACCGCTTCGATATCGCTTACAAACTCACCCGTAGAATCCACGTGCGCAAGAACAGGCTCTTCCTCCGCCATCGTCGGCATTTCACGTTTTGCTTCGTGAGTAAGTGCTGCGGCTTTAGCTTCTTCAGCTTTATTTTCTGCACGAACTCTTTTCCAGAAACTTAAAAAGATCGCGCCAAAAATAACTGTCAAAAGAACAGCAACCAAACCAAATAAAATCTCAACTTGATGCTCATGACCCGGTGACATAGCAGAGGCTCCTATAAACGAAAGGATAGGGCTCTGTTTCTAGCTTATGCGGGGCCTGTTGTGAATGAAGGATAGCTCTGATGATATGCGTTATTTAGTGCTGGGCCATTCTCCGGCGATGGACCTCATCGCGATAGAAGTTCTTTTCGAAGCGGCGGAAGGATTCTAGGCGCACTTCAGAGCCCAAAATGTCTTTCATGCGAGACACAGTTTGGCTCTCAAAGAGGCGCATCTTATCCAGCCCGTCCTTGATAAAGTCTGGATGGATCTTCACTTTGCGATCTTGCAGCTCTTTAACCAATGCATTGGAGGCCGCTAGCACTTGAAGCGAGCGGTCTTCATCAATACGCCAGGTTTTCAACAGATACTGGGCCGTCGCTTTGTAAAGACGTTGCTGGTACTCTTGATCCGCGTATATCTCTGCGAAGTTGCGGGTGTAAATAACCGAATCCGTGTAGCTGTCTTTAACTTCCTCTGCTTGCGGCGGATTGAACCTACGGCGTTCAAGATCTTCCTGGCGTTTTTTCGCCTCTGCAACCGCTCGGCTTTGCAGAGGGTTATTGTCTCGTTTCACCTGTTCCAAGACCACTTGAGTTGCGAAATATGCCAAAGCACCCATGGCAAGCCCCATAGTCGTCCAACGCAATTTCTCGGTCTTACGTTTTTTAACAATATCCACCGGTTTCGTCGTGGTCGCAGAGGATTGAGAAATCGAGGCAACTCGGCCTTCCACAGCTTCTTGGATCTGCGTTTGGATTTGTTGAGAGACTTTATTCCAGTCCGCCACGGTCATGACCTTCACGGCCTCACGCTCCACTGCCATATGGATGTCTTTGATCATCGACAGGCGTTTGGACATGACATCTTCAATCAGATCTTGCTCCATTTTTTGCAGACGTTTGGACATTTCAAGACGCATGTCCTCCAGACGTTCTTCTTCCGAACGAGCAATCTGCGATTTTTCCTTTTCTAGCTTTTCATTTAAGAAAATTTTTTGCGCTTCAAATTCTTTGAAGAGATGATCTTTCTTCGTTTCAAGATCTTTCACTTCCAAACTCAAGTGCGCTTGCTTTTCTTGCAATTTCTTAGAGTGCTCCTCGACGGAGGCATTCTTTTTCGTCAACTCGTCAATCATGGCCTTCAGAGCTTGTTCGCTCTGAGTGTTTTCCGCCAGCAAAACCTTTAACTTCTGCACTTCTTCATCGTGAGTCGTTTTTTCTTCCGCAGAAATTTGGCGATGGGCGACCAAAGCGGCCTGCTCCCGCTCAAGGTCTGCTTT
>JAGIAF010000350.1 GCA_017745015.1 Bdellovibrio sp.
CTAGAGGTGGACGAATGATCGACACTAGAAAATCATCGGAGGCCATTTTGCTCACAGTTTGCTCGGCCATCAATTTACTTTGGCCGTAGGCTTCTGAAGGATGACAAGGTGTTGCCTCATTCAGTGGAGCGACGCTGGGGCCTAACTCGCCTTGTTTTCCAAAGACGTGGGCTGTGCTGATGTAAATGAAATGTTTTACGCCCTTGGCTTTGGCGATCCGAGCAAGATCTCTAGTCAGTTCAAAGTTTGCTTTGAAGTACGCCTCATCTGGGGCGCCTTTCATCTGATGTGCAAGTCCTGATAAATGAACAACAGCATCAACATTTTCGAAGATAGCGGGATCTATATTGCTATCGCGGACGCTGGCAGTTTGAATGGAAAAATCGCGAGAATATTCTTCTACGAACTTGCTGCCAATAAAGCCTGTCGCTCCGGTGACTAGTATCTTCATTGAATTCCCTAGTGAGTGATTCCATCGCGCTTAATAACTTTTAGCGCCGTGAGGAATAAAATCTTTAGATCAAACGCTGCTGACATATGATCAAGATAGTACTTATCCAATTGAACTTTTTCTGGAATAGGAAGTTCATCGCGACCGTTGATCTGTGCCCAACCCGTGATGCCGGGTTGAATTTTGTCGACTCCGCACTCGGTTCTTAGTTGAATGAGGTCGTCCTGATTAAACAACGCTGGACGCGGACCTACAAAACTCATATCGCCGACTAGGACTGAGTAGATTTGTGGCAACTCATCCAAGCTTGTGACTCGAAGGAATCCCCCAATGGGTGTTAAGAATGATTTAGGGTTAGAGACAAGGTGCGTCGCGATTTGCGGTGTATCGATTTTCATAGAGCGAAACTTGGGCATAAGGAAGAGTTTGTTATTTCTGCCCACTCGTTTTGACCAATGAACCGCGGGTCCTTTTGACGTAATTCGAACGGCAACAGCGATGATCGCAATTGGAAGCGCAAAGATAAGGGCCAGCGGGATAGCTAATGAAAGGTCGAAAAAACGTTTTATCATTGGAAAATAATCTAAGAGATAAATACTAAAAAGAGCAACTAGATATATTGTCCTGCTTAGAATCTTATGACATCATTCTTTACGTTTAAACAGGAAGCAATTGATGTATACTCAGCTAGCAAGACTGCCTCGTAAAATTAAGCTTTTAATCATGATAATTTGCGATGTCATTTTGTTGCCTCTAGCGCTTTGGTCAGCGATCGCTCTCCGCTATGGAACAATCCATCCAGATGTGAGTACTTACTGGTGGGTTTTCATTCTGGTGCCTTTCATCACAGTGCCGATCTTTGTTCGTTTCGGTCTGTATCGAGCTGTCGTTCGTTATGTCGACGAGAAGGTTCTTTATACAGTATTTTATGGTGTGTCTTTATCAGTTCTCTTATTGACTGCTGCCATTCTCTTGGGTGGAGTCATCGGCCTTCCAAGGTCTTCGATTCTAATCTATTGGATCATTTCCGTCGCATATATCACGGCGAGTCGTTATCTAGGACGCAGCCTCTTGCGCTCTCTTGAGAAACGACAAAGAAAAAGAGTCAAAGTTGCCATCTATGGTGCAGGTCGCGCAGGTTTGCAAACTGCGATGGCGTTGCTTTCAGGTTCTGAATATTCGCCAGTGTTGTTCTTTGATGACTCAAAAGATCTTCAAGGTTCGTCTTTGTTGGGTATTCGCGTTTATGATCCTCGTTTGGCTTTGAGTTTGATGTCTGACTATGGTTGCGAGCAATTGCTTCTGGCTATGCCATCTGCTTCTAGAAGTCGCCGTAAAGAAATTATTCAAAGTTTCGAGTCCTCTGGTGTGCAGTTGAAGACAATTCCGGGCATGGGGGACTTGGTCGGAGGAACAGTTAAGATTGAGGACATCCGTGAAGTCGGCGTCGAAGACTTGCTCGGGCG
Organism: Bdellovibrio sp.; assembly: GCA_017745015.1. GTDB lineage: Bacteria > Bdellovibrionota > Bdellovibrionia > Bdellovibrionales > Bdellovibrionaceae > Bdellovibrio. The sequence continues at coordinate 1,918 of JAGIAF010000350.1, forward strand.
TGATGCGGTCCCACCTTTTGAAAATCTTTTGGGTCGTTGTATTCGTGAAAAGACAGTTCTAGTTACTGGGGCCGGTGGCTCTATCGGTTCAGAACTGTGTCGCCAAATTGTTAAAGCCGCTCCCAAGAAAATCATTCTGCTCGAGCAAAGTGAGTTCGCTCTTTACAAATTGGAGCAAGAGTTAAGCAATGAAATTGAGGCATCAAAGTTAGTTCCGGTTCTTGGCAGTGTCTTGGATCAGGTGGCGGTTTCGGAAGTTATTTCTAGCCATAAGGTGCAGACGATTTATCATGCGGCCGCCTATAAGCATGTTCCGTTAGTTGAAGCGAATGTTACTGCTGGTGTTATGAATAATGCCTTTGGTACACTCTCTGTAGCTAATCTTGCGGCAAAACATGGTGTTGAAACTTTTGTACTTATTTCTACAGATAAAGCAGTGCGACCAACCAACGTGATGGGAGCCTCTAAGCGATTTGCCGAAATGATTTTGCAAGCTATGCAGGCGGCTAAGGGATTTCAAACGCGGTTTTGCATGGTTCGTTTTGGTAATGTATTAGGTTCTTCGGGTTCTGTTGTGCCTCTTTTTAAAGAGCAGATCAGAAAAGGTGGGCCTGTAACTGTAACTCATCCTGATATCACTCGATTCTTTATGACGATTCCCGAGGCTGCACAGTTGGTTCTTCAGGCTGGGGCGATGGGAACCGGTGGCGATGTTTTCGTTCTGGATATGGGCGAGTCTGTGAAGATCGTTGATCTCGCAAAAAAGATGATCGAACTCAGTGGGTTTACGGTTCGTGATCCTGCGACTGGCGCTGGGGATATAGCTATTGAGTTTGTCGGTATGAGGCCTGGGGAAAAACTGTATGAAGAGCTACTAATTGGGGACAATGTATCCCCGACGGAGCATCCGAGAATCATGCGTGCTGAAGAAAGTTACCTTGAGTTTGCGCAGTTAGAAAAATATTTGATTGAATTAAGAAGCCTTTGTGAGGCGGGTGAGTCTTTGAAGGTTCGCGCTCTTTTGCATAAACTAATTCCAGAATTTAAAACATCGAGCGATAAGTAGGATAAGCTTGGTTTACATTGGTTGCTGGGTCGTTCATTATTTACTGAGTGGGCTTACGATCTTCAAGAGAGTGAAGATCAATCATGCATTTTTGGTTTCACTTTGTTTATTTTCAGTGCTTTCGGTCTTTAGATGGAACGTAGGTACTGACTCTGGAAATTACGCCGTTCTGTTTAGGTCTTTTTCTTGGGAGACTCTATTT
>JAGIAF010000351.1 GCA_017745015.1 Bdellovibrio sp.
CTTGAAGGCTTTCTTGCAAGCTGCGGTTTTGGATCCTACCGACGGGGAGGCTTTGTTCCAAGCCGGCAAACTATATTTGGAGACAAGTCGCTACGATGACGCCATCAAACAGTTTAAGCGTGTCCAGCGCTTGAATGCGAACTACCCGCGCACTTGGTACTATGTTGGTAAAGCCTCCTTTGCCGCTGGCGATCTCAATGGAGCTGCGGAAGCGGCCAAACAAGAGAAACGACAAAATCCAAATATGGCGGATTCGTACATCTTGGCTGCGGAAATTTATACGGCTCGCAAACAATTCACTGAATGTGCGGGAGAGTATTCCCAGGCTATGAAACTTCGCCCTCAAGGAGCGGATATCTATGTGAAAGCAGCCCAATGTTACCGTCAGTCGGCTTCATTGGAAGTGGCAGAAGACATGTTGGCATTGGCGGCAGCCCGCGAAAGTGGTTATGCCGAAATTTATCGTGAACAAGGTGCGATCTATGAAATGAAGGGCGATATTCGCTCTGCAGCACAGGCCTATAATAAATATTTAGGCCTCTCGCCAAACGCACCGGATCGTGCTGAAATAGAGAACAAAATTTTAAGACTCGGCAACTAGGACGGACAACGGAGGAAAGCCATGGGAATTGGCGATAAAATGAGAGGAATGGCAACCAGTGCGCAAGAGGGCGTGAAATCCACGACCATGTCTTTGCTGCATATTGGTCTACGCTTGATCACGGGATTTTTGGTCGGAATGACTCTGGCTTTGATCGGTCAAGAACTTATCGGATACGGAACTTTTGCTCTTATTTTCGCAGTCATCGTTGTGATGGCAGTTCTCATGAAGATCATGAGCCCATGGAGCTTCGGTCAAATCTTAATCTTCGATTTGATCGTGGTACTTGTCGGGATGCTGTTGAGAATGTATATACTGGTCGCACCTTAACGAGGACTTTCTGAAATGATCGACATTAAACTTCTAGAGAAAAAAGCTGAAAACGGACCTTCTTACTTTGATGAATACAAGCAAGGCTTGATCAATCGTGGTGGTTCGTCTGAGATCCTCGATCAAATCATGGATCTAAATAAAAAACGTAAAGAGATGATCGCGCAAGCTGAGACTGCGAAAGCGAATCAAAACAAACTCTCTGGCGAAATCGGAAAATTGAAACGCGAAGGCAAAGATGCTTCGGCGTTGCTTGCAGAAGTTGATGCTCTTAAAGGCACGGTAAAAGATCTTGAAGCGAAAGCTGCGGAAGCCGATCAACAAGTGACGAATTTGGCTTTGGTTATTCCGAATAAGCCACATGCTTCTGTGCCAGTTGGTGCATCTGGCGATGACAATAAAGTGATGAAAACTTGGGGAACACCTACAAAGTTCTCTTTCAAAGCGAAAGAACACTGGGAGCTTGGTGAGTCTTTAAACATCATCGACTTCGAACGTGCTGGTAAAACTACGGGTACGCGCTTCGCTTTCCTAAAAGGGGGAGCGGCGCAATTGGAGCGTGCATTGATCCAATTTATGATGGATATGCACTCTACAAAACACGGTTACACTGAAATGATTCCGCCATTTATGGTGAATTCTAATTCATTGTTGGGCACGGGTAACTTCCCAAAATTTAAAGAAGACGTTTTCCACTTGGAGGGCTCTGATCTTTATTTGATTCCAACGGCAGAAGTTCCGGTAACGAACTACTACAATAACGAAATTTTGGATGAGAAAGATCTGCCACAAAGTTTCTGCGCGTTCTCCCCTTGCTTCCGTTCAGAGGCAGGCAGTGCGGGTCGCGATACAAAAGGATTGATCCGTCAGCATCAGTTCGACAAAGTTGAGTTGATGACTTTCTGTCATCCGGATAAGTCTTATGAAGTTCATGAGGCTTTGACGTCTCATGCAGAACAAGTCTTGATCGATCTTGAGCTTCCATTCCGCCGCATGCTTTTGTGCACGGGCGATATGGGTTTTGGATCCGCTAAAACTCATGATCTTGAAGTTTGGTTGCCGGGTCAAAACGCATTCCGCGAGATCAGCTCTTGCTCTAACTTTGAGGATTTCCAAGCTCGTCGCGCGAACATTCGCTTCCGTACAGCTGGTGGCAAGCCTCAATTCGTCCATACTTTGAATGGTTCTGCCTTGGCAGTAGGAAGAACTTTGGTCGCTATTTTGGAAAACTATCAACGTGAGGACGGCTCAGTGGCGATTCCAAAGGCTCTCCAAAGCTATATGGGTGGTAAAACCGAGATCCGTAAGTAAAGGCGCACCAAATAAACAGTGCGTCATTGCAACAACCGCTTGAATACTCTGACCAAAACCCATAAAACGGTCGACGGAGAGTTGGTAGAGTGGTTGAATACACCAGTCTTGAAAACTGGCAGCCCTTCGCGGGGCTCGAGGGTTCGAATCCCTCACTCTCCGCCATTTATCTTCACTTCACTCGGTGGAGAAACTAAAAAGCGACTTTAACAGTCGCTTTTTTTATTTGTGGCTCTTATGGATTTTTAGTCATCGTACAGAAGATCTTATAGCTCTGTCTTCCGAACCCAGCATACGTAATATAATAGATAGTTTTTGTTACCGGATCTTGGCGCATGTAATACGCGTAGCCTGGAGCTCCTGTAGACCAATAAATTTCAGCGCGTGAAGCTTCTTGTTCATCGATAATGCGACCGTATTTTCTCCAGTTGTCAGTAGATTCTTGACGGCCTTTTTCAAGAGACCAATCTGCATAAGGATTTTCTTTATAGAAATAGCCAAAGATCGTGGAGAAATACGTTGTGCCATCATCAAGCTGATCAATCATGAGTTCTGCATAGTGCAGATGGTTTGGATCCATATCACCTAAGTGATAGCAACCACCGCTATAAACTGAAGGCTCACGGCTGACAACACCAGGAGTGTAGTTGAAATGAGAAAGAATGGCCTTCATTTCGCGCGTGCAGTTACCACTGTCGCACGCATCTTCTGGTAATGTCGGAATAGTTGGAGCAGCGTTGACAGTCAGCATCCAAAATGCTGTAAGAATCAATATCATATATTTCATAATTGTCCCCTCGTCCTAAAGCATAAGTTTTCTGTGGGAGCCGTCAACGGGATTGTGCTAGGCTTGTGGCCATGACTCAACTTATCGATATTATTTTGCATCTCGATCAGCACCTTGTTCAATGGATGGCGTTCTTTGGGCCGTGGATCTATG
>JAGIAF010000352.1 GCA_017745015.1 Bdellovibrio sp.
GCTAAGAACTTCATCGAAAGCCCCCTTAAAGGATTTTTATTTTCCTCATGCTAGTGGAGCGATGGAAGTCTTCAAGATGTCTTTTAGCAGGCGAGGGATTCTAGTGCTTCGTTGCTAATGAAACTCGGAGTGAAGTTATAAACCACAGTGATCGCAACTAATAGAATACAAATAGTGTAAAATTCTTTTGTGCTCATGTGAAAAGCGTAGCGAAGGGAAAACGAAAAGCAAAATTAAAAGAATATGATGTTCGTTTTGATGCTTTGCAAACGAGAAAGTCTCAAAGAAATGCAATAAATATAAATCATTTTAATTGACGACGTTATGTCATCTAAAAGAAAAGCCCGGTTGCCCTGCGGAGACCTACTTGTAAAGAGATCAGAAGAATCCTTCTGATCGTTTAGATTTGAAATAGGGAGCCAGCTTTTACTGAGTAATAAGCGAACGGCCCCATTTTTCCGTGCAGGTCAAAGTGAGGTTCAAATTCATTGGATCATAGAGCGTCAAGACACCGCTGAGGCTTAAGCGAGTTTGATCATCGCTTAATGTCACTTGGCCGTCGAATGTGCCGTCTCTATCTTTAGCTTTAAGGTTCCCCGACATTGAATTCAGAATGCTCCCCTTTAAAAGCCAGCTTATTGGCTATTAAGCAGGTTGGAAAAACAAATAAGTTTAAAGGCTATTTATCGCAATATGACGATGGCGTTGCCGCCATGGCGATCACTTGCGAAGCAAGATAGTGATTTAATAGCACAGTTTCAATGTAAAGCCCGTTCAGAAATGAAGGGGCTTTTTCATTTGATGGTGAGTGGATGGTTTTAAAGTAGCCATTTCCCAGCTTCTAGCGAACGTACAACGCTTTCAGAAGCGTCGCTTTTTTGGAAAGATCTGGATACTTCGGAGTTATGATGTCTTTCGCCAATGCAGATATTTCGTCTTGAGGTAGACGTCCAACAACAAAAGGATCTGCATTAAGGGCTGCTAATGCATCACTTTCAGTCTGAGCGACCTCAAGTTTTGCCACGGTGTCTTCCGAGTAGGCGTTGTCGCGATTAGAAAGCACATACTTTGAATCCTGAGCTACCAAACTAAAGCGAACAGGTTGGTGGTAAGTGACACCTGATTGACCTTCGTAGTCTTCATCTTTCGGGCCGAATTCATGAGTCCATTTCTTCTCTACGGTCTCTGCTGCAGGGAAGTTCGCTTTTGCTCGAACAACCCTATAGACGACACCTTTTTTTGAGTAAAGACCGGTGATTTGCTCAAGCTTACTAAATCTAAAAGGGTACTGCGTAGCATTTCCTTGTTTTTCAAATAATAAGTTCTGATCTATAAAAGTGGCCACATGAAGAACTTGCCCCGACTTTTTATCAGAGACAATGAGAATGTCTCGATATTTAATTTCCCTTAAATATTTTGCGATGTCTTTCGTTGTAGCAACAACATCCGTGACGTTTCTTTTGTCTTGAAGAAATTTATTAAGATCGCCCGATCCAACTTGAACGGAAAAGTCCTTGTTTGAACGTCTCGCGATCTCCCAAGAGGTTCCCCAGCAATTTGTTTCTTCGCTATAGTTACGAACAAGAAGGCCGCCGCGAGAGTCATGCTCTTCAAGAGTTGGAACCGTACTAACGACGAAACCGTCTTCCATTTTAATCCCTGGAGATAGGACTACTTCTTGATTTAGATAAATTTTCCCTTCGACTGCTTGAATAGCCGGCTCCAAAAAAGCTCTGAGGTCAATTTCTTGTGGGTTGTTCTTTAAGAACTCGCAATTCACTAAGGACGCATCAGCGAAATGATTCTTTAATTGAAGACAACGAGTGCGATCCACATTCAATAGAATCACTCGATGTCTAAAGTAATCGGTCGGATTGAGTGGATTCCATCTGCTCTGATATGGATTGAGGTCAAGACTGTCTTGGTAAACTTGATATTCAATCCCAGGAACAGCGGCCTTCAAACTTTTTAAATCTAGCTGGATTTTTTGTGATCCTGTTGTCGGCACAGTTTTAAATGTTTGCGACTGCACTGGGATGGCAAAAATGAGCAGTAGGAACGGATATATTGCGATTTTCATTGTGCACCTTATTTTTAAAATTCTCTCGAATGTACCTTAGAACTTTTTGTGCGTAGACGGGGAAAACTCTAATTGTAGAATTGACTGGAGTGTCTAATGAATAGTCACAAAGAAGGATCACAATTCCTTGCTGTAATAATTGGCCCATAAATGTCTGTTCGACAGATTGAGAGTCGTCAGTTTAAATCAATGGCTTATCAAGCGGGAAATTTTGGAACCTCATTTGCACTTTAAGTTGGTGAATAATTCACGGTCTCAAAGTGAGACGAGGCGTCTATGTTGAAAACATTGATTCTACTTACAAGTCTGGTCCTAGCCAATGCCGCATTCGCCGTGGAGTTTCCACCGGGCGTAAAAGACATCAACGGCTGCATCGTCCCGCAAATGTACAGCCTCGAATGGACAAGAACTTTCGAATGGAAAGGAGAGTGTGAAAACGGCTGGGCGTCTGGCGAAGGTAAGTTAATTGTTTCAGACTCCGCCGCACCCTCCATGTATGTGATCGGCACTATTCAAGGCAACCGCTTCGTCGGCAAGTCTTTTGATACGTTCGTTCTTAGTTCCAGAATCTCAATCACCGTCTACCTAAATAAGTCCGTTCCGTTTTGTATCTCTATGGATGAGCCAGGAATGGAGACTTACTACCGAGCACCGGGAGAATATGGCTATGCTAGCGAATACCCATGTTCAAGTGAAGCCCTTGATTACATCAAAGGTCCAGCCAAATCTTCCTACTCAAGTGGTTCTGATAATCTAGGTAAGGGGAGAAGGAGAGTTGTCGTTCCAGTTGGAACTAATAAGGCTGATATCAAAACCGCTGAAGGTGCGTCTGAAGAACATGAGTCTTCAGCTATTGATTCTAAAAATTCATCTGGCCAATCAAAATCCAAGACTAGAGAAGATGAAGATCCGACGAAAGCGAAGTTCACCGGCCTTGGTATTTGCTCTAAGTTTATGAACTATGGCAGTGGTATTAATTCCGATTGGAAAATCTTAAAAAATATCTGCGGACGTCTAATTGGTGTCTACGCCTGTGTTGTGAGTGAAGGCCAGCCAGAATCAAAATGCGATGATCAAAATGGCTATGGCTATATTGGCC
>JAGIAF010000353.1 GCA_017745015.1 Bdellovibrio sp.
AATTATGATATCCATACTCTCTCTCGTTACGTTTATCGTAGCCCTGGTTATGGTATCCCAGGCTCAAGCCTACTTCGTCGGCATCCAAGCCTCTCAAGGATCGATCGACTACAATAAACCGACGCGCATCCTGTTTTCAGGGCGAGGCACTGATTTGGGTATTCAACCCCAATTAAGTGCTTTGGGTCGTGCGCAACTTTACAAGCGCAATTTCCCTTCCGATCAAATCATTTTGATCTCTGTTTTTGAAAATGCAGACAACCAACCCATTCTGCTGAAACAAGGCTGGATCTTCCCTATCGACAACGGCTTGAAGCTCGGCACAGAAACAGGTTCTAAAGAGATTTTGAAATTCAGTAAAATTCGTTCATTAGAGTTTTTTGGTCACAACTCTCCCTCATTGGGAACTCAGGCGGACGGCTTAGGTTTCCGTTATGACTTCCGCGAACCGATTGTTAAATCCATTGCTCCTCGCTTTATGAGCGGCGCATACGCGATCATCCACGGCTGCAATAGCGGCTGGACGATCGCTCAAGATCTTTCAAACAAGTGGAACATCGCCGTTGCGGGCTCTTTCACGGGTACGCGCTTTGAGCGTCTGCACAGCGACGGTCACTTTTATGTGGATGAAGAAAACCGTGCACCAAGTAAAGAATGGGCCACAATCAATCCCGACCTCAACGAAAAGTGTTCTCGTGGTGGCTGCTTGCGCATGCGCCCTTCATTCAGTCACTACAACGGCAAATGGGGGGACTTCCAGGGTCCACTTTTGAGTCACTACAAATTCTTCTGTCAACTGAACGAAAGAGATTGCGAAAAGTCTATGGCGCAATCCCTTTACGGATACCTAGCTGAAAAGTCTTTGCGCCAGAACGCAAGCTTTGCAGAGTTCAGCCAAGTTGCTAAAGAGTGGTTGTGCCCGATCTATAAAGTTAGAGACAAAGTTGAAGATTGCATGCAACAGCTAGGCGAAATCGAAGCGGGCCGCGGCAATATGCAGATTTCCTATGTTATCAACGATGCGCAGCTTACTTGCACCCTAAAGTCATGCAAAGCCGTTATGACTTGTGATGATCATAAGTGCAAAGTCTCGAATCGTTCTTCAACGAACTCCGACACTATCGCTCAAGAATACTTGCATCTATTGAATGGCTTTAGAGCCCTTCAACAGGACGGCTTCTAATATGAAACCGTCACTCTTCAGCCTTTTGACGGCGATCCTTTTCTCGACTGTTGCTTTCCAAGCGACAGCTCAAGAAAACTTAGAAGACGCTCTTAGCATCTCTCAACCAGAAATCTTAAGACCTCTTGAAGCCCAAGGCTTTAGCTTGGCTGATTTAATGAATCCCGGTCAAAAACTAGGAGTGGTGGATAATTCCGTCTTGTCGAAATCAAACTTCAAGGCGATTTTAGAAAACCTAAAATCTGAAATCAATCTCTATCAACAGAACAATCCCAAAGCAGGTGTAGGTCTTGCTTTTGACCAACGTCTTTTTGATTTAAACTATCTGACTCACGCTCGCGCGCGCTTTGTTCTGGTCGGCGTGATCAATCGCATGGACTTGGGTTATAAAGATCCCAACCATTGCGGAGAGATTCGCTTCATTTATCGCCTGGCCTATAACGTAGAAAGCCAAGGCGTGAATGTTGCTTCTCGCTTGCCAATTACAATCAATCTTTTGCTTCACCAAGGCAACAGTGGATCACAACAAGGCTGCCAAGAGATTGCAAAACGTTGGCAGACTGTGAATGCGAATTCTACCGCACAAGATATTACTTCAACCGGCCCTTTAAATCCTTCTGTCTTTAATCCCGCAGCCCTTAAAGATCTTGAAATCAATATGCAGATTTCTCGTATGGCGGCATCAGAGCGCCCTGACTTCGGTGGCCATGCAGAATATCTTTTAAAGGCCTATGAATGGACCGGACAATCCTTCGTCGAGACGACTTTGGAAAATCAAATTGATCGCGCACGTTTGCAAGCCGATTCATCTTTGATGAACGAGCTTGCCGCTTGGATTGCAGTTCCTCAGAATTTGAAAGCCATTGATGACGGCACGATGATATTACCAAAGAAATTCCTCGCAAAGAGAGCTATCTCTATAGCTCCAGGCGGCATCAATCGCTCTGGCAATCGTCTTTTTTATGGCTTGCTGCCAAGCTCTGCAACCGAGTTCATAAAAACTCAAAGTCTGCAAAATATTAAATCTTCAACGGCCTTGTTGCGCCGTCTAAATGAATCCACTTGCGTAGGCTGCCACCAAACACGTGCTATCGGTGGCTTTCATTTTACCGGTCGCGACCCTCAAGGAAAATACGCTGGCAACTCTGTTTTCTTACCAGGCTCCGCTCACTTTATGGGAGACCTCGCTCGTCGCCGTGAAATCATCGATGCTTTTGCATCGAACAAAACAATCGATTACTCCCGCGGTTTTGCAGCCCGTCCGCAAGAATCTCGTTCACAAAAATTGAACGGCACAGGTTTGATGAATGGCTGGGGCGCTCACTGTTCCACAGGTAAAGATCCTTCCTTCAGCGGCTGGACCTGCGCGCCAGGTCTTACTTGTAAAACACTTTTGGAAAAAGAAGACAGCTTAGGTCTTGGTATCTGCTTGGCTGAAACTCAGCAAGTTGGTGATCCTTGTGAAATGGGCAAGATCGTAACCACAGAGTTTGGTAAAGATAAGTACACTCGCACGTCACAAAAGCTTGTCGTTACGTTGCCGAATGCAATGTGCTCTCCACAAAGCCAAGCCCCAGGCACTCGCACCGGGGGGTTCTTAAATGGCAATGTCAGAACTTTGAGCTGCGAAAACCTTCCGGCTGAAGCAAGCTGTGGCCCACTGCCAGCAGCGCGCCCAGGGTTTAACTCTTGTATTGGAACTAAAAACTTCGATGCCTGCCTGAAAGAGTTCTCTATGGGTGTAGGTCTTCGCGCTTGTGATCAATTCAATCCGTGCCGTGACGACTATATCTGTGCCGAGAGTTTTGAAAGCGATCGCGGTTCTTGTGTTCCACCTTATTTCTTATTCCAGTTCCGCGTGGACGGGCATCCTAAGAAAGCCGTGGCTCCCATTTCTCAAGCTAAATAGATTTAAAGATTAAGAACCTGGCTACGGAAACTAGCCAGGTTTTTGAAAGATATAGATTTTAACTAGCGGCTCCCCGATATGC
>JAGIAF010000354.1 GCA_017745015.1 Bdellovibrio sp.
TGAAAACGCCTGTTTACAAGCGTATTGTGCTTAAGCTCAGTGGTGAGGCTCTTGCTGGAAAGCAAGGGACTGGTATCAACACAGCGACGATCACTCAGATCGCGCATGACGTGGCAGAGGCTTACAAAGCAGGCGTTCAAATTGGTCTCGTTATCGGCGGCGGTAACATCTATCGTGGTGTTGCCGCATCTGCTGAAGGCATGGATCGCGCAAGTGCAGACTACATGGGTATGCTTGCGACTTGTATCAATGCCCTAGCTCTTCAAGACGCTCTTGAAAAAGCTGGTGTTCCTACCCGCGTGCAAACAGCTATTGAAATGGCTGAAATTGCTGAACCTTACATCCGTCGCAGAGCAATTCGTCACCTTGAGAAGAATCGCCTCGTTATTTTCGGTGCCGGCACTGGAAATCCTTACTTCACTACAGATACAGCGGCTTCTCTTCGCGCGATGGAAATCGACGCTGAAGTGATCATGAAGGCGACGAAGGTTGACGGTATCTACGATAAAGATCCGGCAAAACACGCTGACGCAGTTAAATTCGACAAAATCAGCTATATCGATGTACTAAACCGCGGTTTGCAAGTGATGGACTCAACTGCAATCAGCATGTGCATGGATAACAAACTTCCAATTATTACTTTTGACCTTACAGTTCCAGGAAACATCCTGAAAGCTGTAATGGGTGAAACTATCGGTACACTCGTTCACTAAGGAGATTCAACATGGCAGTTGCAGATGTTAAAAAGAATGCTCAAGCGAAAATGGATAAAACCATTCTTGCATTGGGTGAAGAACTTAAAAAGATCCGTACTGGTCGCGCGCAAGTTTCTATGCTCGACAATATCCGTGTAAATTACTACGGAAACCCGTCTCCACTTTCTCAAGTAGCTTCAATCTCTACTCCGGATGCGAAGTCATTCCTTATCGCTCCTTGGGAAGTTTCTATCCTTAAAGATATCGAACAAGCGATCATCAAGTCTGAACTTGGCATGGCGCCAATGAACGACGGTAAAGTGATCCGTTTGAAAGTTCCAGATTTGACTGAAGAACGTCGTAAAGACTTGGCAAAACAAGTTAAGAAAATCGCTGAAGAAGCACGCGTGGCTGTTCGTATGGCTCGTCGTGATGCCAACGATGAAATCAAAAAGATGAAAGCTGATAAAAAAGCTCCTCTTTCTGAAGACGAAGCTAAAAAAGGTGAAGCGGACATCCAAAAAGCAACTGACGACATGATCAAAAAAGTCGACCAAATTGCTGACGAAAAAGAAAAGTCAATCTTGACGATCTAGTGGTTTAGGAGCCCATGACTCTACCCAAGCATATTGCAATCATTATGGATGGTAACGGTCGATGGGCTCAGCTCAAGCGCAAACCGCGCACGTTCGGACACATTAAGGGCACGCGAGTCGCGAAGAAAATCATCACGGCTTGCTCTCGCCAAGGTATCAAAAACCTTACTCTCTATGCTTTCTCCACAGAAAATTGGTTCCGCCCGCAAACTGAAGTTTCATTCTTGATGAAGCTGCTTGGTCGTTACTTGCGTAAGGAAACAGAGAATCTTGTTAAAGAGAACATCCGCTTTTCTGTGATCGGCGATCTTTCCAAACTTCCATCTGACGTCTTCCAAGCTATTCAAAAAGCTAGCGAAACTACAGCTCAATGCACAGGCCTTAACCTGGTCTTTGCCTTGAGCTATGGTTCTCGCCAGGAGATCACTGTTGCTGTCCGCGAAATCGCGGAAAAAGTAGCGCGCGGTGAAATCTCTCCGGGCCAAATTGATGAGGCTATGATCAGCACATCACTCAGCACCTACCCAACTCCAGATCCTGATTTAATCGTGAGAACAAGCGGCGAACAACGCCTGTCCAACTTCTTGCTATGGCAAGCTGCTTATTCTGAGTTTTACTTCACTGAAGTTCTATGGCCTAATTTCACAGAGGCGCATCTTGATGAGGCATTGAGTGCTTTTTCTGTGAGACAACGCCGTTATGGGAAGGTCGCAACAAATGACAACTTGGAAAAGCTTTCTAACTAGAGCGATCTCGGCCGTAGTCGCCCTTATCATTATTTTTGCTCTTTATTATTTCCTTCAAATCACGGGTCTTAAAATTATCATCGCTGTTGCAGTAGCAATTGGTGCATGGGAACTTTTGGGCATTCTTTTCCACACAGAGCCTTCAAAACTTTTGAAGTCCGCATTTTTCGTACTCGCATTCTTTGTCTTCATCGTCTCTACTTTGGCTTTGAATTTGGGTGCAATCGTATTTGCAACTTCCTTGATTCTTCTTTGCATCTTGAGTCTTTTGACTTTGCACAAAACTGCAGACTTGCCTCGTATGGCGAAATTCCAATCGCACAGCGCATTGGGTTTGATGTACGTAGGCCTTTTACCTTCTTTTGCATTTCGCTTGCTTGATCAAACTCAAGGCCTTGCTTGGTTCATCTTCTTACTCGCAGTAGTATTTGCGGGCGACACGATGGCCTACGTTTTTGGTGTGCTGTTTGGCAAACACAAAGTTATGCCCTCAGTTTCTCCTAAGAAAACTTGGGAGGGTTCTATTGGTGGCATCGTGGGTTCAGTGGTGGCGGGTTTTCTTTGCTGGAAGTTTTTGCTCTCTGATTACTCTCCGATTTTCATTTTAGGACTGGCAGCTGTCTCAGGATATGTCGGTCAATTTGGAGATTTCTTCGAGTCACTCCTGAAACGCATCGCAGATGTAAAAGACTCTGGGAAAATTATGCCGGGTCATGGTGGTGTATTAGATCGCATTGATGGCGTCCTATTCGCAAGTCCGGTAGTTTTACTTGGTGTTGTGATCATCTCTCATCTTTTGTCGTAAGCAGAAAGTCTGGCGCTACAAAAATAAGTTTGTAATTTTCTGGCTCCAAATACCTGTGACCATTAGAATATTCGAATGGAAATGATTCTAGGTTATCTTCACAGTGGTTTCTCAGTCGTAGTTCCTTTTGTCGTGTTGCTCGGGATCTTGATCTTCGTGCACGAGCTTGGTCACTTCTTGGTGGCTCGCTGGTGTGGCGTACGTGTTGAGGTTTTCAGCCTTGGCTTCGGCAAAAAAATTCTTAAATACAAAAAAGGCGATACAACCTACGCCCTTTCCATCATCCCGTTGGGTGGTTACGTTAAAATGTTTGGTGAACAACCC
>JAGIAF010000355.1 GCA_017745015.1 Bdellovibrio sp.
GGACAAGAGAAAGCCTAGCATTCGGTCCGTTAACTTTGCTTCAAGATGAGCCGATGAGAGTTGTGAGAAACTTTCATAAGGAACATCATGAAGAAAAGCTATTCGATTCAAGTGAAGATGGCCGTTCCAATTATTTTCATCGCCCTGTTGGTATTCACCGCGATGAACTTCTTGGTCGCAAAGAACAGTTTGAAAACCGCGGAGAGCGAAGCTATCGACAAAACTGTGGCGACGGCAGAGTCGTACGCAAATCAAATGCGTTTGGAAGTTGAAAAAGGTTTGGGCATAGCAAGAACGATGGCCCATCAACTTGAAGCTTACAAAAAGATCGGTCACACCTCCCGTGAACCTGTTCAAGAAGGCTTCCGCGAACTTCTTCACAAAAATAAGGGTCTGATCGGCGTTTGGACGGGTTGGGAACCGAACGCGTGGGATGGTAAAGACGCACAATATTCAAATCAAAAAGGCAACGATGCCTCTGGTCGATTCGTTCCTTACTTGAACTGGGAAGGCGGCAAGTCTTCTTTGACTCCACTCGTGGGTTACGAAAAAACAGGTGATGGTGATTATTATCAAGTTCCTAAAGCGCGTTTGAAGGAGACTATGGTTGAACCTTATCTCTATCCAATTGATGGCGTTCAAGTTCTTATGACGTCGGCAGTTGTGCCTATCATTATCGACAATAATTTTGTCGGCGTGGCGGGTGTAGATCTTCCTCTTAAAGAGATCCAAAAGAAAACGGCGAGCATCAAGCCTTATCCAACCTCTGAGTCATACCTGGTGACTTCAAGTGGTCACTATGTATCGCATCCAGATGATAAGATGATCACAAAATCTGCAGAGTGGTCTGTAGAGCCTGAAAAATTCAAAGCTGCGATTGCAAAAGGTGAAGGCCTTGTTGTAACCGGCATTGATCCGCAATCAGGTCTTGAGTGCTTGTACGTGGTGTCTCCGATGTCGATCGGTGAAACGGCAGCGCCATGGGCCCTCGTTGTTAAAACACCTCTTAAAACAGTTATGGCAGAGGCGCGTTCGATGGTTTGGACACAAATCATGATCGCCATTGTGGGCACCTTGATTTTGTTGGCAGCTGTAGTTTTCATCGCTCGTTATATCGCAAAATCAATCGGCAGTTTGTCAGCGCGCTTGCACCGTTCAGGTGAGCAAGTGTCGACAGCAATTGAGCAGTTGTCATTGGCAGGTCAAAGTTTGTCACACTCTGCAAGTGCTTCGGCCGCGTCTTTAGAAGAAACTGTGGCCGCTCTTGAAGAGATGTCTTCTATGGTGAAGATGAATTCAGATAATGCGAAACAAGCTGCGGCGTTGTCATCGGCTTCTTCTGAGTCTGCTTACAAAGGCGAGCAAGAAATGTTGGCACTGTTGAATTCAATGAATGATATTTCCAAGTCGTCTAAGAAAATTGAAGAGATCATTAATGTTATCGATGATATCGCATTCCAAACAAATCTGTTGGCATTGAATGCCGCCGTGGAAGCAGCTCGTGCCGGAGAGCAGGGTAAAGGTTTCGCCGTTGTTGCGGAAGCCGTTCGCTCCCTTGCTCAACGTTCAGCTTTGGCGGCGAAAGACATTACAGGTCTCATTAAAGAATCAGTGGATAAAATCGAGCGCGGCACTCAACAAGCCGATCGTTCGGGCGAGGTCTTGAAGAACATCGTTCAGTCTGTCAAAAAAGTATCCGACTTGAATCTGGAGATATCTACGGCCAGCGAAGAACAATCAACTGGAATTGGTCAAATTTCAAAAGCCATGAATCAGTTGGATGCTTCTGTACAATCCAATGCCGCTTCGTCAGAAGAAATTGCAGGCACCGCAACGGAGATTAACAATCAAGCGACCGTGATGCGCGCAGCGACTGAAGAAATGAACTTGTTCGTATATGGCTCTCAAGCACAATCCACGACTCCTGTGCCTCAGTCTGAAGTAGTGGATATGTTCGAAGATAAAAAATACGCCGCTTAATTACCGACTCCCGTCCGATGAGAATACGCACAGTTTTCTCCAGCGACGGGAGTTTTACATTTCACTGTCATAAAAAATAGAGAAAACCAAAAAACTCCATGCCATGCTGGGACCGCTTTCCCAACCCAACAACATGACTGGAGGTCATATATGTTCGCAAAAGTCGCAATCGCAAGTTTGATGATGGCGGTATCTTCGTTCGCATTTGCCTATCCAACACTTGGAGACAAAGTGGAATGGACAGGTGCCGAAGTGAAGCTTGACGGCACTTCAACTCCTATCACTGTAACCAAAGAAGTTACGAAATGGGATGACGCCACTATGATGTGGACGGTGAAAGTGGATATGACTAAAGGGGATCAGACATCAACAAAAGAAGTTATGACAAAATGTCTGTGGAGTCCTGAATCATGGACAATGATGAAGGAAAACTGTGTGATGGAAGGTGGTACTTTGGAAAGTGTTACCGTTGACGCCGGGACTTACGATTCCTGCCGAATGAATACAGTTTCCGACGACGGCTCAGTAACTAAAAAATGGTGGGGTGACGTACCATTTGGTTTGATCAAAAAAGAAATGACTGATGTGAAAGCCGGCACGAAAACTACTGTCGGTATCAAAACTATCACACCAGGTCCAACTCCAGCTCCAGGCCAATAATTACTCCGGCGGAGCCGGAGTGTAAGCAAGCCTAGAAAATCACGCTGTCCGGTAAACCCAATCGGGCAGCGATGATACGCACGATCTCGCTGGCAGTTTCTTCAAGCGCGCGCTCTGTGACGTTAAAGACCGGCCAGCGACGATTCTGCTTGAAGATCTTTTCGGCGTATTCGATTTCTTTAGCAATGTGAGACATCGACGCGTACTCACCACCAGGATCTTGACCGAATTTTTCCAAACGGTTTTTACGAATTCTTTGCAATGAATCCATATCAATGATCAAGCCCACAACGCGACGCTGATCAATTTTGAAAAGCTCTTCTGGCAGGGGCGTATTCAGTACCAAAGGAACGTTCGCAACTTTCCAACCTTTGTGACTCAGGAAAATCGATAACGGAGTTTTGCTGGTTCTAGAAATGCCCACAAGAACGATGTCGGCTTTATCAAGTTCCGCAAAAGTTTTTCCGTCATCGTGCTCTGATCAACGGCTTCGCAGATTAAAGAGAGCTCTTGTGAGCACTGATAA
>JAGIAF010000356.1 GCA_017745015.1 Bdellovibrio sp.
ATTCAAAGCGAAGCGAATGTTGTGATCCAAGCTGTAAAAGATCTGAAGCCCGAATGGATTTACGGAACTGGAACTCCGGATTTGATGCGCTTGATGAGCTTTGATTCTTTGTGGGTGCTTCCGGCCACACAATTCAAAGGCGATGTTTTCGTCGCACCATTTAAAATTTTGAATCGCCCGGCGTTCAATGATGACGTGATCGCAGAAATGCGTCGCCGCAAAAAACGCGTATTCTTGGGGCCGATCAAAACTGAGGAAGAATTCAATCGCGCTCGTGCTTACAACGCCGACGGATATATCACTGAAGATCTGACTCAACTCACAAATTGGCTTGAGAAAAAATAGGCCCGATTTCTCGTCTTAGGTCCTGCCGAACAGGGTCATCGCGGGTTGATCTATAGTGCATTTGAGCATAAGGTGAACTGTGGAGGTTTTACCTTATGTTTTCACTATTTATTAAAGCAGCGCAGGCCGCACCTTCTGTTTCTGTTAACACAAGTTCTATGGACGCTATTGCTCAAGCCAGTCCAGTGGTTCAACTCACACTTGTGATCTTGGTCGTGCTTTCAGTTTTCTGCTGGGCCATTGGTTTTACCAAATATCAAACATTCAAAAAAATGCGCACAGCGGATGATCTTTTCCTTAATAAATTCTGGAAAGTTAACTCCCTCGATTCTTTGTATGAAGATATTGATCAATATAAAGACTCTTCCGTAGCACGCGTATTTAAAGCTGCTTACTTGGAAATGAAAAAGATTTCTGAGTCCCCGCTTTTGGCTCGCACTGAAGGTGATAAACCAGTTCTTTCTGGTATCGACAACCTTGAGCGTATCATCAACAAAGCCAACGAAAATGAGATCTCCAAACTTGAGGGTCGCCTGACTGTTCTCGCAACAACAGGAAGCACAGGCCCCTTCATCGGTCTTTTCGGTACCGTTTGGGGGATCATGCAATCCTTCCACAAAATCGGTATGACGGGTTCAGCAAGTTTGGCAGTTGTGGCTCCAGGTATCTCGGAAGCCTTGATCTCCACGGCGATCGGTCTGGCTGCAGCGATTCCGGCGGTTGTATTGTACAACAACTTCATCTCTCGCATCCGTAAGCAAGAAATTACACTGAACAATTTCAGCGCAGACTTCCTTAATATCGTGAAGCGCAATTTCTTCCAAGGAAACTAGATCATGGGAATGAGCAGTGGCGGCGGCAAAAGTCGCGCGACATTAAGTGAAATCAACGTGACGCCACTTGTGGACGTCATGTTGGTTCTTCTCATTATGTTCATGGTGACAACTCCCTTGATGCAACAAGGGATCGAAGTGGATCTGCCAAAGACTTCCGCTTCGGGCGTGGACATGGCTGAAGAGCCCTTTGTTTTAGTGATTGGTCCTGATCAAAAGATGACCATCGCAAAAACAAAGATCTTGATGAGCGAACTTCGCCCTAAATTAAAAGCAATCTTTGAACATAAAAAGAATAAACAAGTTTACATCCAAGCAGATCGCAAAGTGGATTACGGTTTCGTCGCGGAAGCCATGGCGGAAGTGCGTGCTGCTGGGATCTTTAACATTGGTTTAATCACCGTACCTAAAGACAAGTGAACGAAGTAACAGAAGAAACACCTCAGATTGACTCTCTTAACCGCGGCTTGATGATCTCCTTTGGAGCGCACATTGCCTTGGTTTTGTTCTTTATCGTAAAGGCCGCATTCTTTACGCCGGAGTCTATTGATTTCACACAAGCGATTCGTGTGGATATGGTGGGTTTACCAGATAAAGTCGATCCAAAATCTTTGCCTCCGAAATCCGAAGCCAAAGAAAATCCAAAGCCAGCTGCTCCAGAGCCTCCAAAGCCTGTGGAAAAAGTCGCGGAAAAAAAGCCTGAGCCAAAACCGGAACCAAAGGCTGAAACTAAGACAGAAGTGAAGCTTCCACCGAAACCGGCGAAAAAAGAGCCTGATGCCGTCAATTTGGAGAAGGTGAAATCGCAACAGCAAAATGCGCTGGATAAACTTAAAGCCATGGCTGCTCTTGAAAAAATTAAAGAGGAAGTGGCTGAAAGCAAAGCGAAGACTCCTCCAGGAACCGGCAAAGCAAATACCGGCGCTCAACAAATCAAAGGCAATGTGGTTTCTCCGGGAACTTCTCTGACGGGTCTTGCTAAACTGCAGCATGACACTTATGGCGAAGATCTACATCGCCATATCATGCAGTCATGGTCTTTACCTGAGTGGCTAGCAAAGCGTGATTACAAAGCACAAGCTCGTGTGTTTATCGATTCACGCGGCAATATTTTGGGACGTAAAATTGTAAAATCTAGTGGAAATCCAAATTATGATGATGAAGTGTTGGCGACGATTGATCGCGCGGCACCGTTCCCTGCCCCACCAGAGAAATTTGTCTCTTTGGTAAGTGTAGATGGAATTCTAATTGGCTTCCCTGAATAAGGAGAAACTTATGATCCGACTGCTATGTATTCTTCTGACTGTCATTTCCTTTGCGCAAATGAGCCATGCCCAAGAAAATGGGATCTATATTAAACTCGGCGAAGCACGCACAAAGAAAAGCTTGATGGCTTTCCCGGCTCTTCAATATTTTGGCTCCCCGAACACGGCTTCTCGTTACCAATCCGTTGGTTCAGAGATGTTCAACACAATTACAAACGACTTATCGGTTTCTTCTTACTTCCAATTCATCAATCAAACGGCGTTCTTGGAAGATCCAAATAAAACCGCTCTTTCTCCGGCACCTGGTACACCTAATGGATTTAAATTCCAAAGTTGGTCAGCGATTGGTGCTGATTTCTTGATCCGAGCGGGCTTCTCGATTGCTGGTGACGATGTGACTCTGGAGACTTACATCTATTCAGTTCCCAAAGCGACTTTGATTGCTGGCAAAAAATATAAAGGCCCTGTGACAAGTGCTCGTCGTATCGCTCATACCTTTGCAAACGATGTTCTTAAGGCACTGACTGGCACGGAAGGTCCTTTCTTATCTCGCATCGCAGTTTCTACAGATCGCTCCGGTGGCCAAGCCAAGGAAATTTGGGTGATGGACTGGGACAGCGCCAATCCGATGCAAGTGAGCAATCACAAAAGTATCGCGATTTCTCCAGCGTGGTCTCCCGACAATAAAAAAATCGCTTACACATCTTACGT
>JAGIAF010000357.1 GCA_017745015.1 Bdellovibrio sp.
CTTTGAAAGAGTTCAACACCGGCTTGTTCAGATAATCCCAACCATAGGGTTTGGTTTCTGCACTGTCGGTATCAACCAATTGAGATTTCGTGCCGTTCGTTGAAAGACTTAAGCTGTAAGGATCTGTGACAATGGAAGTCTCCAGGCGATCGGTGAGTGGCTGGAACACAGTGACTTCGTAAAGATAAAAATAGTTTTGGTACTGACGAGGAACTTCGGCCATCCAAACGCCATTTTGCAATGTCATGGGAAAGATTTTATCCGGAGTGATTTCGTTCGCAGTGGGAGAGCTGTACAAAGCCAAGCGTACGTTGAAAGCCGTTGGAGCCCACAGCTTCAATTGGAACTGACCATTTCGAGTCGTCATCCCCAAGTCATTTCCAAGATAAGCGTAAAGCTCATCCAACAAACCGGCATATTGAATCGCTGTGGAATCAAGGAGCTGGCCTTTTTCGTTGGTCACAAAAATTTTCAGGGGACGATGGATTAATTCTTCGATTGTGGCGCGACCCAAAGTCGCTGTGCTTACCAGCGCGAAGTTATCTTGCTTTTGCAAAAGCGGAAGAACGTAGGTCTTTGGAGATTTAGCGAAAGTGACTTCCGAATTCGCAAGTTGGAATTGCATGTTGTCGGCAACACGCAAACCTTGAGGAAGTTTGATGAGGAGTTGTTGTGAACTCAACCACTGAGCGCGCGCAGGACCAGCATTCGCTTTGCTGAAAACAAAAAGCGAAATCACGATCATTACAAGTGACGGGAAAGCCCTGTAGGCGCGCGGTTTTAGCAAAGGACCCCTCCAATTATTTTGCTAATTCTGTGCATCAGTTCTGGTCAGGGCGGGACTTTATGGGTAAGCCTCGTATTTTTCAAGGAAGTACGAATGAAAAGAATATTTTTAACTATATTGTTAGTGGCACTTTCCGGAACGGCGCACGCTCTGGATGCTGATTTTTTAGGCTATTTTCGCGGCGGTACAGGGCTAAACCTGGAGGGCGGTCAACGGGAGTGTTTTTACAACCAAGGAATTCCTGGTAATTTCCTGCGTTTAGGTAACGAATGCGATTTCTATACTGAACTTGCTTTCGTGTTCCATCATAAGAAAGCGACCGCGGACGACCCCGTATTTTTTAAGACCCAATTGCGTTATGCCTACTCTTCAAAGGGGCTGCGTCAACGTGAATCCTATATCTATACGGTACCCCAAACAATTCCAGCAGATGGATTTACAATTAAGGTCCCTAACTCTGAAATCGAAGCTTACGTAAAAGCCGGCGGTTTCAGTGAAGTTCCTGGAGAGTTTTGGGTCGGTAAGAGATTCTATCGTGATGTCGATATGTATATCTCTGACTGGTACTACTACGGTGACATGAGTGGCGTCGGTGGCGGTATCGAAGCTATTCCTGTCGGCCCTGGTATGTTGGCAGTGGCGCATTTGATTCAAGCAAATGAAGACATTGGTGATACAAGCGTCGGTCGTCCCGCGATGAATGCTTTGGATATTCGCTACACATCTATTCCAGTATTTTTGGAACAAAAAATTAACTTCTGGGGTGTGTACGCATGGGCTCCAGGAAGTTCTGCTGATATCAACGGCACTCCTACAGAGTTTATTCCAACAAACGGTTACGTGATCGGAACTAAACTTGAAGGTAAAGCTTTGAATGGCTTTAACAGAACAGCATTGATGTTCGGTCAAGGCATCATGAAAGACTTCGGTATCTACGGTAACAGTGCCGTGAATACGATTGATTTGGATCAGACGGCACAAAACCACGCATGGAACGTGCGCTTGGTTGAAGACTACACTCACGATGTCACTGATAAATGGGGTTACTTGATCGGCTTTGCTGCGAACTACGGCAGTAACGGTCATGACGACAATAACAAAGTCTTCTGGACTGAAATTGGCGTTCGCCCCATTTACTACGTGTCTGACAGATTCCAATGGGTTTTGGAAACAGGTTACTCCCGTTACAAAGACGAAAATGAAAACAATGGAGATCGCGAGCTTTCAAGAATCGCAATCGCGCCACAACTTTCATTCTCAAAAAGCATCTGGGGTCGTCCCGTGTTGAGAGCATTCCTTGCGTACTCTTTCTGGAATGATTCGAACAAACCTTACGTTGCAGCGAACGCACCGACCTTCGCCAACAAGAACGAAGGTATGAGCTTCGGTTACCAATTCGAATCTTGGTTCTAATCCAAAAGGTGCCTGCTTCATTTTCTGCGACTCATGCGGTCGCAAAAAATGAAGCAGGCACCTTTTTTTGTCCCCTGAACCCAACCATCGTCTAGGTAGGGCAAGAGTCTAGAGGGAACAAACAAAATTGTCACAAGTCGCTCGGGAACTTATACTTTTCCTTATGGCTAACAATGACGATTCTTCTGATAATTTAGAGAAAACCAGTATTGTCGCGAGTGACACTTTCAAGGGACGTTTGCGTGAAGCAGATGACGTTCCCCCTGCAGTGCTTGTCCTGATTGGTCCTCCGGGCTACGTGGGTAAGCAATATCCAATCACCGCAAATGATATCACTATCGGACGCTCCGTTGAGAGTCAGGTGTATATCGACGACAAGAGCTTGAGCCGTGCTCACGCAAAGTTCGCAGTGAATGGTTCTGAAGTTTCAATCATCGACTTAGGATCAACAAATAAAACAGTGGTGAACGGACAAACGATTCCGCCATTAGCTTCTTGCTTGTTGAGAAATAACGATCAAATCAAAACCGGCAACGTCATTTTCAAATTCCTTGAAAAGGGAAGCTTGGAAGCGATGTCGAATGCGGCGATGTATGAAAAGGCACAAAAAGATGCTTTGACGGGCGCGCATTCAAAAGGTGCTTTGCTTGAAAAAGGTCCCGAGGCCATGAAACGTTCAGAAGTATTGAACGAGCCATTGAGTCTTGTAACGTTTGATATCGATCATTTCAAAAAGATCAACGATACACACGGTCACCCGGGTGGCGACTATGTTCTTAAAGAACTTTGCCGTATCGTGATTTCAAAATTGATCCGTGCGAATGACTTCTTCGCTCGTTACGGTGGTGAAGAGTTCGTTCTTCTTCTTTCAGGTTCGAATGCAAAAATTGCGAGTGAAGTAGGTGAACGTATTCGTCACACTATTGAGACAAGCGAATTTAC
>JAGIAF010000358.1 GCA_017745015.1 Bdellovibrio sp.
ACAGGTATGAATCAGAAGGCATCCCAGTTCCAACTGCGCCGACTGCTGCTAAAGACAACAAAGCGACTGGCTCAGCAAAACAACAGGCTGATGCTTTGTTGAAACAAGAGTTGCAAAAGCTCAACTCTCAAGAAGCTGAAGAAGAATAATTTACTATTTGGAAAGACACGGAGATTAAGTGAGTAATCCAAAAGTTTTTGAATTTGCCAAAGAAATCGGGATGACCCCGCTAGCCCTCATGGACAAAATCCGTGAGTGGAACTTGCCTGTGAAAAGTCATATGGCAGAGTTGGAACCTCAGGTTCTAGAGCAAATTAAAATCAAACTGGGTGGCGGTGATCAGCCAACTGGTGAAGCAAAACCCAAAAAAGCAGCGACTCGCAAAGCACCTGCGAAGAAAGTGGCAGCTCCGGCTGCTGCTGAAGCAGAAAGCACGGCGGCAGCAGCGGCTCAGGCTAAAACTCCTGTGATTCGCCGTAAGACGAAAGACGAAGTAGCTCCTGCTGAAGTAAAAGCCAAAGTTATTTCTAAACCAGAAGCAACTGAGGAAGAAGCTGCAACACCTAAGACAACACGTGTAGTGGTGAAGAAGCCTGCTCCTGTCAAGGAAGAGGTTGTTGAAGCAACTCCGGCAGTTGTTGAAGAAAAATTGACGGCAAAACCAGAAGCAACTCCGGTTGTTGAGTCAAAAGTTGAAGAAGCTCCGAAAGCAGCGGCTCCAGCGATTGAAGCGAAAGTTGAAACACCTGCAAAAGTGGAAACTCCTGCAGCGGCTCCGGCGGCAGCAGCACCCGCAGCGGCTCGTAAAAAAGAAGTTGTTGTTGGAACAAGCGGTGTCGCAAGTTCTTCAACTCCTGCTTCAGCACCGAAAAGAAATATCATTGGACGTATGGATCTTTCCCGCGTTCAGACACAAGCTCCACAACGCCCTCAAGGTGACCGTCCGCAAGGTGGCTTCCAACCTCGTTCAGGTGGTGGTGCAAGTGCTTCTTTCACAGGACCTCGTCCGGGCGGTTTCAATCGTCCAGCAGGTGGTGCGCCAACGCGCAACATCCGTCCTGGTTTCGTAGCTCAGCAAGCTCCTCCGGAATTGCCACCGACTGAAGGTGCGGGTCATTTCCAAAATAGAGACTTCGATAAGCGCAAACGTTTTGGTACGCCAGCTCCAGCAGGTCCTGCTGGATTCAATGCGGGTCCAAGTGCGCGTGAAAAAGAAAAAGAAGAAGAAATTAAGGAATTCAACGCCGTTGAATTCCGTAAGCGTGAGATGGTCTTCCAACCTAAAAAGAAGAAGACTGTTATGGATCGTGATGCGCGTAAAACGCAAATCACGCAAGCTGCTGCTCATAAACGTATTGTTAAAGTTAATGGAACAATGAAGTTGACTGACTTGGCGATGGAGATGGGCTTGAAAGCTCCTCAATTGGTCAAAGTTTTGATGACGAACGGTGTGATGGCCAACATGAACACATCTCTTGATTTCGATACGATCGCTTTGATCGTTCCGGAATTTGGCTGGGAAGCACAAAACGTATTCAAAACGGCTGACGATGTGGCCTCTGAAACTGCTTTCGGTGATTTGGATGCAGACAAGATCACTCGTCCACCAGTTGTTACAATCATGGGTCACGTTGACCATGGTAAGACTTCTTTGTTGGATGCTATCCGTAATGCTGACGTTGCTAAAGGCGAAGCCGGCGGTATCACTCAGCACATCGGTGCATACTCTGTTAAAATTGAAGATGGTTCTTTGATCACGTTCCTAGATACTCCGGGTCACGAAGCCTTCACGGCAATGCGTACTCGTGGTGCGAACGCGACAGATATCGCGGTAATCGTGGTAGCTGCGGATGACGGTATGATGCCGCAAACGCAAGAATCTATTAACCATGCGAAAGCAGCAGGCGTGCCTATCATCGTAGCTGTGAATAAGATGGATAAACCGGGTGCGAATCCGGACCGTATCAAACAACAATTAACTGAACTTGAAATCGTCCCAGAAGAGTGGGGCGGTAACACGATTTTCGTGGAAGTTTCAGCACTTAAGAAAACCGGCTTGAAAGAGCTTCTTGAGCAAATCAAATTGTTGGCTGAAATCGGCGAATTGAAAGCCAATCCAAAACGTTCGGGCACAGGTCTTGTGATCGAAGCGAAAATGGAAAAAGGTAAAGGACCTGTTGCAACACTTCTAGTTAAAGACGGAACTGTTTCGGTAGGCCAATACCTTGTAGCGGGTACTATGAAAGGTCGCGTTCGTTCTTTGACGAATGATAAAGGCCAAAGAGTCGAATCAGTCGGTCCTGGTCTTCCAGTCGAAGTTTTGGGTCTTGATGGTGTTCCAGCTGCTGGTGATAAATTCGATATCGTTAAAGATGAAAAAACAGCGGAAGAGATGTCTACATTGAGAAAAGAACAAGCTGCGAAAGCAGCCAATGTTCCTGCTCAAAAAATGTCTTTGGACGAGATCTTCTCTAAAGTTAAATCAGGCGATGTTAAAGAGCTTGCGATCATCTTGAAAGCGGACGTGCATGGTTCTCTTGAGGCCATCAACGGAATGCTTTCAAAATTGGTAACTCCAGAAGTTAAAGTACGTGTGATCCACGCTGCTGTCGGTGGTATCAACGAAAATGATGTCACTTTGGCGAACACATCTAAAGGTATCGTTTTGGGCTTCAATGTGCGTCCTGATTTGGGCGCGCAAGCTAAAGCGAAACAATTGGGTGTCGACATCAGAACTTATTCCATCGTTTACGAATTGATTGATCAAATGAAAGCCGCAATGTCCGGTCTTCTTACTCCAGACATGGTGGAAGAAGTTATGGGTCGTGTGGAAGTTCGTAATATCTTCAACGTACCGAAAATTGGCGTTATCGCTGGTTGCTTCGTTATTGATGGTAAAGTTCAACGTAACAACTCGATCCGTCTTCTGCGTGAAGATAAGATCATTTACGAAGGTAAAATCTCTTCGCTTAAACGTTTCAAGGACGATGCCAAAGAAGTGGCTTCTGGCTACGAATGCGGTATCGGCATTGAAAACTACAATGACGTTAAAGTCAGCGATATGATGGAAGCCTTTGTTAAAAAAGAAGTTGCTAGAGAGTTGGGTATTTAATGAAAAACATGGGTGATGGGCGCCGAGT
>JAGIAF010000359.1 GCA_017745015.1 Bdellovibrio sp.
ACCAGAGATCGCTCATGTCTATTCCTCCGTGGGAGGATTGGGATCCGGTGGTGGCAGTGACGCAAACACCGGGATGATGTTTGTCACCATGAAGGACAAAGGCCAGCGGGGTATCAACAAAGAAAAAGGCCATGAGCTTAGCCAGCAAGAATTTATGGGATATGCCCGCGAGCAGATCGCAAAGAACGTTAAAGGTGTGCAAGTTTTTATGATGGACTTATCCAGTCGTGGATTCTCGACGGGGAAAGGTTATCCTATCGAGTTTATTTTGCAAGGTCCTGATTGGACGAAGCTTGCTGAGCTCAATGACAAATTCAAAGACGATATGAAAGCCTCAGGAATGATGGTGGACGTGGATTCAGATTACCTGGCAGGGATGCCAGAAATCCAAGTCACTCCCAAAAGGGATGAGGCTGCGAAGCGAGGTGTGAGTGCTGCCGATATTGGTACCACAGTTCAAGCAATGATCGGTGGCGTGAAGAATGGTCAGTACACTAAGAATGGGCATCGTTATGATATTTACGTGCAGCTTCAAAAACGTCCCGATCCGCGTGAAGAGTTCCGCGATTTGAGAATCGGAAATGACGTCGCGAATTTAATTCCCATCAATCAAGTGGCTGAGATTAAAGAACAAAAGAGTTTGCAACAGGTAACGCGGGTGAATCGTCAGCGGGCAATTACTCTTTATGCGAACTTAACTCCCGGTGCCTCCCAAGAAAAAGCGTTGCAGTTTATTTTCGACAAATCCAAAACTCTTCCGGAAGGATACTTCATCTCACAATCCGGTGCTGCCAAAACATTCCGTGAATCTTTCGAAAGTTTGATCTTCGCACTGATTCTTGGTGTGATTGTGGCTTACATGGTTTTGGCAAGTCAGTTCAACTCCTTTTTGGATCCCGTCACGATCTTGATGGCGTTGCCATTTAGTTTTAGTGGAGCCTTCTTTGCTCTTATTCTGACCGGGCAGACGATTAATATGTATTCGATGATCGGGATCTTGCTCTTAATGGGGATCGTGAAAAAGAATTCCATTTTGTTGATTGATTTCACCAATGCGGTACGCGATCGAAACGAAAGCGCCACGGCAGATTTCGCATTGAAAGAAGCAGGACCTGTGCGTCTTCGTCCTATCATTATGACTTCGGTCGCAACGATTACCGCCGCAATTCCTTCGGCCCTCAGCCGCGGGGCCGGTTCTGAAACATTCAGGCCGATGGCCATCACTTTGATTGGTGGTGTGCTCGTTTCAACTTTGCTGACTCTTTATATTGTACCGGTGACATATTCTCTGTCGGATCGTTTGCGCAAACGTGACACGCGTAAAAAAGAAGTTCGCGAAGCCTTTGACATTGTCGGTAACGCCACCTCACTGACTATGGGAGAAAATCCTGAATTCGTGGATGATAATGGCAAGCCAGTGAACGTCAATATACCAGGGCGTGAAAACGAACCATTGTTCCAAGGTAAGATAAAAGAAGACTTTGTCGAAGTGGAAGTAGTACCAGTTCCGGAGCTAGAGGTTCAAGCTCAGCCGCAGGCGCGCAGAAAAGAAAAACGCTCCTGGTTTAAGCGTCGTGAACGTCATGATGATTTGGATTTTTAAAATTCAAGTTTCTGGATATAGGATGTTGAAGTCTGTAATGTTATTTTCCACAGAAAATAACATTACCAAGTGCCTACAATCTGAAAGCCCTTTTTCTTATACCATTCAACTGGCCAATCGTCAGGACGTGCTTTTAAACAAAGAGCCCGAAGCTCCAGCTTGCGAGCTTCATTTTCTAGTAAAGCTAAAAGCTCATTCCCATAGCCATTGCCTTTTTGATCGGGATGAATTTCAACGTTTTGCAGTCGACCGATTTTTACTTCGCCAAATTCAAAGGGAATCAAACCAATCTCACCCACGAAGTCCTCGGGGCTTGCTTCTAGTAGATACCACTTGGCACCCAGAATGTTCTGGCCATGACGAGCAAACTCCAGAGAGTCATGAACCTCCTTAGAATATTCGTCAGAGTAACCTTCATAGCTCAGACGTAAATCAAACAGCTCCATAAAGTCTGAAGTTGATGTCACTTCGTGCAAGAGCAGCTTAGTCGCTGAAGAAGTCGTCGCAAGATCCTTCCACATAGCGATAGCCCCAGGGCGGGTGCCGCGGGGGGGAGTGTGAAGACTTTGAATCATTCTTTCGGTTTGTTTTATTAATTCGAACTTATCCATATAGTTAAAAGGTCATATCACATTTGGTAAGAAAAAGACCCCAAAAGGGTCTCCTGTATCATTCTTAGACAGTCATTCATTTCCCTAATCCATTTTACAATCCAGCGACCCCAAACGGCGCGGGTATGGGCGTTGCAAAAAAGTCAACGGTAGTTCGTTTTACTGATGGGAACTTTATGAAACCGATGGCTCTATTATTGATTGCGGCCCTTGCCACAACTGCTCATGCTCAAGAATCAGGCTTAGGCTCTGCCTATTCTTTTGGGGGCGCCTGTGCATCACAAGGGGTTTGGACTCAATCGGCTTTGTCGGCCACTCAGAATCTTCGTCAAATCACTCTGCAATTAAAAGACGATGCCAACTGTAAGGCTTTAGGTAACTCCATTCAGGCAGCGGTGCTAAATATCGAGAAGACTGTTAAAGGTGCTTCCGATACTTCGGCTCGCGCCAGTCGCTTGTCGCAACTTCCTCAAGAATTAAACGCTCTTCGCAGCTTCTTAACGAGTGCTCCGGATATGAAACAACAGATCCTTCGCACGATGATGAATAAGTCTATTGAAAGCGCGACGTTGTCGGCGCAAGTAGATCAAGAAACGACAGCTCAAAGCGGGCAGATTGCTTCTGATATCGGAGACTTCGGGACACGTTTGCAACGGAGTACGAAAACGGGTTTGTCTCTCTTAAATCAAGTTGTAGATACAGTTCCACAATTGGATCAATGTTTGACCGGCGATGGCCAAGCGGCATTGGGCGGCTTTATCAGCGCAGCAGTGCAAGTGGCGTCTTCATTTGCATCTTCGGGTCAAGACATGACAGGCAGCCAAATGGCGACGACGGTATCAAAACTCACGAACTTGGTGCGTGAAAGAAAATACTCAAAAGTTTTGCGAAAATTGAATCAGCAAGAGTTCATGTC
>JAGIAF010000035.1:0-4386 GCA_017745015.1 Bdellovibrio sp.
CCTAAAGACGGCTCGACTTTAACTGCCGCTCAGGTCCAGGCCGTTTACGACTGGATTGCGGCTATCAAATAGGTATAATCTAGGTCTTAGTAAAATTAGTTTTTCGTACTAGGGGGAAATTAGAATGAAAATGTTCGTAGCATCTATGTTGGTCACACTCGGAGTTTCTTCAGCTTATGCACAGTCAGCAATGGTTGATGTGGTATTGAACCCGATGGGTGATTTCAAAGCTAAAACGACGCAAGTAAAAGGCGAAGCGACTGTTAAAGGTGACGAAGTGTCAGCTCAAAACATCGTGGTGAATTTGAAAAGCCTCACAACGGGCGTGGAGCTTCGTGATAAGCACACGCAAAAACACCTTGAAACGACAAAGTTTCCAGAAGCCGTGCTTGTCTCTGCAACTGGTAAAGGTGGCAAAGGCACAGGTAAAATCAAAATCAGAGGCGTAGAAAAAGAAATCGCCGGTACTTATAAAGTTCAGGGAAAAATTTTGTCAGCTGATTTCAAATTGAACTTGAGCGACTTCGGTATGACAGACATTAACTACATGGGTGTTGGTGTGGAAGACACCGTCACTCTTCATGTAACTGTTCCTGTAAAAGCGGCGAACTAATTCGCAAGACACAGGTACAAAGTAAAAAGGCACTGATCACTCAGTGCCTTTTTTATTTTTAGAAGCGATAGTTCACGCCGATTTTCCACATCGTGGATTGAGGTGCGACATTGCCAATCCCTTGATAGAAATCCCAGCGATCCAAAATACGAATATTTAAGTCCGCCAAGGCCATGATATTCATGCGGCGACCGCTGTCGACATCAGCTCCTGGGGACGTGGGCCACGTGATATTGCGTGAGTAGATAAAACCAGTCACACCCACATTCACTCGGTTCGTCAGACGCCAGAACACACGCGGGGTCAGTCCCAACATGTTGTAAGATTGACGATCCTGAGTGTAAGTGATGCCTTGATCGGTTCCGCCGCCATTGGCATTGCCGACGCCAATAACGCCGCCAAAATTCCAACCCCAACGCAAATAGAAAGTCTCCTTTTGGAAAACCAAACCAATGCCGTTGAAGTTCGCGGGTAGGTAAGCGGTCTTACCTGTTTGAGTGACTGCTAATGTTTCATTCCACTGCATTGTAGAAATACCGGCAGCCCAGCTGCTCACGGATTTCTTCGGTTGAAGTCTTTGTGGGCGAGGACGAGCCACAGTGGTTGGTGATGCTGTTTCAGGGGGGGCACTTGGAGCGTGTGCCGGTGTCGCAGCGGGCGCAGCAGGAGCTGCAGGCTCTGTCGCCACAGGAGGTGCGGGAGCTTCAGATGCAGGAATCTCCGGAACCGGAATCACTTCGATCCCTGGATCTGTTGAAAGCTCTGTCGGTGGCGCAACAGTTTCCTGTGCAAAGGAGAGTTGTCCGACGAAAAGAAGGCTCACTAGGCTGCAAAGAATAATTTTGTTCATCAGGACCTCCTAGTATGAAAAGTGAATCTGTGATTGGAAGGTCCAAGAATCGGGAATGCCATTACCTTCCGAGTTAGTTTTAAAGTTTGTCACGCCCACACGCAATTCCGTACGAGGCAGTGGGAACATCAAAGCTCCAATGCTGTATTTCAAGCTTTCGTTGGAAGCTTTGTTGATATTGTCTTTGGACTGCTCAATCGAGGTTAAAAGATTGTAGCCCCGTCGGAGGTAGATTAAAGACTCGATCCAAGCATACACACCTAATTGTGCATCGGCATTGGTGACTTTGTTGGTTTTTTCTTTCAGACCAAACTCACCCATGAACGCGGACCCTTTAGAAAGTCCAATACGAGTTGTGAGCGCAGCAAGTTTCCATTTTTCTTGATCTGATTCGGAAACCAAGGCAGAACCGCCGACCTTCAACTTCTCAACAACTTGGTATTCACCAGTAACAGACATCCCTTTCTGTTTGGCTTCTTCATTTTCATAGACGTTACCAAAGAACGGATTCAGAGCGATATCCCATTCAGGGTAAGTGAAGTGCACCGTAGCTCCCAAAGACTGATCGAATTGGCCGAGCTTGATCGGAGATCTGTTCACCGCCGTATGGTCAACGTTGCGAATACCATAGGCTTTATCCATTTGCCCGACATAGAACCACAGATTGTTGTTCTGTTTATAGCGGATATAGAATTCCTTTTCGTACCAGCTCCAGTTTTTGATGTTGGTATTAGGAACGGGACGGTCGGAGTAAGTTGTTGTGGTAACCAAAGCAACAGTCTGCTTCTTATCAAAGAAGAAGTTCAGGTTGATATCCTGTTGCATGTTGTACCAAGAATCGATTTGATTTTTGGCATTCGGGTTTACTTGGTAGTAAAGACCACGATATTTCAAACCTGGGCGAACCCACCAAGGAAGTTGTTTTTTGCCGAAGAAGCCAGACTGAGCTGCGATTTCTTCCTCCTCCGTATTCTTAGAATAAACGTCACGAGCCGTGATCTCTGTGGCAAACAGGGCGCGACCGTAGTCATTCAAGGCGCCGCCACCAAGGCCGCTGTAATGGCACGTGATGCAGGAAGAATACCCGTAACCAATGAAGTCAGGGTAGGCCAACGCCAGTTTTGGAAGAAGCAATGTAACAATAAGGGCTGAAAATATAAAAATGTGTCTCACAGTGACACAATTCTATTGGCCCAAGGCGAGGATGCAATAAAAAACTGAATAGCCGCAAGGCCTTATCCGATAAGTGCTCCATGGAAAATAAAATAGATGGGAGCATTCGCTTCCTGGCAGTTCAGCTTGCTGCAACTGTATTGATAGCGGTCCCAGTACTTGATGTGTCGTCGGCTCATGGAGTTGCAGGTGCTCTTTTTGATCTCCCAAGTTACTTGTTGGTGTTTGCAACCGGGCTCTGCCTGTTTATTCGTCACAAGACGGTTTGGTTGCTGGGGGGCTCCCTGTGCTCAATGTTCTTGGGGCTAAATATCTATCAGCTCCTGTTTGAGAGCTCAAATCTGTCGGCGACCATGTACACCTATCGTCTTTTTGACTGTATTTTGGTGGCGTCCTTAGTTGCGGCAGTCTTTCATTTCTTTAAGTATCCGTATTTGGATCGTCGTCAGCATTGGCTTTCGCCAACGGCCAGCCGTTACGACGTTAAAATTCCTGTGACTATGAACGGGGTCGCGACGGAAACTTTGGATCTCTCATACACTGGCGCGCGCATTGCGGTGAATCAAGGGCAGAGCTTTAAGCTCAACCAAAGAGTTTCGATTCAGCTCTCTGAGATCGACGATATCCTATGTCAAGCCAAAGTGGTGCAAGTGGACCCGAATGACATCTGCGTTCATTTTGAGGGAACTTCCGATCATGAAAAAGAGCTTATTAGGCAGTGGCTTCTGAGTCAAAAATAGGGCATAAACGGCTTTTCTGACATCTGCACCATTTGGGGTATTAATATGGCAAAAACCACTAAGAAAACAACAACGAAGAATTCAGCCAAGGCTACAGTTTCCTCGGAAGTCGCATTGAGCGTAAAAGACATTTTAAAAAATGTTCGTCCCACGCCGATGATTCACAACGGGCTTTCTAACGAAGAGAAAATCGAGAAGATCACTGAAAAGTTCACCGAGATCTTGGAAGTTTTGGGTTTGGATTTGAATGACGACAGTTTGGCTGAAACACCTCATCGCGTGGCTAAGATGTATGTGAATGAAGTGTTCGGTGGTTTGGATCCCCACAAGTTTCCTAAAATGACAGTGATCGATAATAAAATGAAATACGATCAAATGATCGTGGTTCAATCTATTGAGTGCTTATCATTCTGTGAACACCACTTGTTGCCAATCGATGGTTTCGCAACAGTGGCGTACATTCCAAATAAAAAAGTGATCGGTCTTTCTAAGATCAACCGCATTGTCCAGTACTTCGCGCGTCGTCCTCAGGTGCAAGAACGTCTGACGAAGCAAATCGCAGACTGTCTTCAGTACGTCCTCGATACAGAACACGTAGCGGTTCACATCAACGCGAAACACTATTGCGTGATGATGAGAGGTATTGAAGACACTCACAGCACGACAGCAACGTCAGACATCCGTGGTCACTTTAAGACTCTGCCTGAAACTCGCGAAGAGTTCTTGCATCACTGCCGCGTGAACAAATAGCAAAAGTCACAGTCAGATTGCTGACACGTGTGACCCTTATTCGTCACGCGTGTCCCCCTCTGAGACAGGACTGTCTCATTCTCAGAAAATTCATTCCTTATAGCGAATAAAAGGGGCCTTTCCGAGGGCTCCCTTGGCACAAATGGTGCCGATCATAAAGCTATCAAGGAGATTTTATGAAACTTCAGAATGCAATTCTAATGACTTTGGTTATAGGCTTTTCATTCAACAGCTTCGCACAGCAAGGCACTTCAGAGATG
>JAGIAF010000035.1:4396-8792 GCA_017745015.1 Bdellovibrio sp.
GAGCTGAATCTAAGTACGAAGAGAAGTCTCTGTTCACGATTGAACCTATTGGTGGATATCTTTCAAGCGGTTTCACTGAAATTAAAACTCCTGGCACTCCAAAAAGAAGAGAAGGCTATGTTGTCGGTGCGAATGTGCTTTATGGTCGTGGAAACTGGCAGCTTGAAACAGGTCTCCAATATGCCGAGCGCGGAATGCTCGTGAATAATCTTGGCTCTTACAATTACGAATACACTGTGAAATATCTGGAAGTTCCAGCAATGCTTCGTTGGTCCTTCGTAAATCGTCAATCTTGGAGTCTATTTAGCGAAGCCGGCCTAGTACTGGCAACTGTTCAAGACGCAAAGTTGCAAGCTACAGGTCCTTATAGCGAATCTGCAGATGTGAAAGATAATTTCAATAGTTTAGATACTCGTATGGCTCTTAGTTTCGGTGGCACTTGGAAATACACAAAGAATATCGCCGCAGTCATGATGGTGAACTATCAAAGCAGTATCAGCCCTATGAACAAAGGAAATAACTGGAACGGACAAGACGCCTACAATGATGGTTATGCTGTTACCGTGGGTGGCCAATTCGGTATCTAAGTAAGAACTTTAATTAATGAATATAAAAAGCCCTGTTGAAACCTTACTATTACCCACATCTTTTTGCGAAGGTGTGGTTTTTTTGTTTTTCGTAATCCGGTTTCGATTTTACTCGGGGTTCTTACGGGGATTTGGAGCTCAACCGGTACTTCTGAGAGGGTACTCTCATAAGTCGATTAGGGGATTTACGTTCTGAATTCCGCTACGGGTGTGAACTTCATAAATTCATCAGAAGTATTTATTTTCAAATAACTAAAAAAGACCCTCTTTAACTCAGAAAATTCTCTTGGCGATATTTATGCAAATTATGTTGGGCACAAAGCACCTGTAAATTTTGAATGTCATTGGAACCTCCAGCCCAAACAGCCTGGCGGTGATCTATCTGTAAGAAGCGAGTACTTCCACAAGTCTTACCCGTAGTTTTATCTTTAAACTGACAACAGCGATGATTCTGAAGAACGATTTTTTTAAGTCTTGGACTGAGCGGAGTGCGATTTTTTTGGCAAGCTGCAACACTCGCTACGGGTGTTGAATCCGAATTTACAGAGCTAGCGAGAACAGTTTGGGTGCGCCGCTTGATTTCTTTTTGAGCCAAATAAGTAATAGAGTCCGCCCACTTCTTTTCAGGCACAGCATGAGCAATAAGGTCTTGGGCTTGCTTCAAGATTGCCATTTGCTCTTTACTCAAAGTGATCGTTAAGGTGACAGACTCATCTCGATGATTCTTTTCCTTGTCTTCCGTAAAGATAGGCAGTGATAGTGCCTGACTTAAAATGACTTCAGTCTGTTGTTGAGTGGTATGCTCGATACTCTTTAAGAGCTCTTGTTTTTCGGTTACATCCATTTGACGATTTTCCATCTTTTGAACGGTTCTGACGGCCTGCTGAACTTTAGAAAGCTGAGACAAATTCAACGCACCACTTTCAATTTTTTGAGCTACTTCGGGAACTTCTCTTAAAAGTCTGGCAGATTCAATACGTCGCAGAGCTGCTGAAGAACTATATCCAAACTCTCGCACCAAGAATTCATAAAGACTTGGATAGGCCTTATCCAGATACAACTTACGTGAATCGATTTCAGCGATGCACTCTAAAACCAAATGTGTGATCTTACGCTCGGTTTGTACAAGCTTTCCAAAACGAGCTAGTAAGTCTGCATTCGATAGATAACCAATTTTAAAGTTTTGCATGGAAGTCTCCCGTCTTAAACAGCCATTAATATTCACACTTATTTATGATTGTTTTCTTAAGTGAGAGGACTATACCACGGGTTTTTCAAAGTGATTTTTGATGATATTCCTAAGTCAAAAGACATCCAGAAATTAAGATACGAATCCTTCTGTAAAGCTCAAGAACTGTCCGTGTTGATTGATTCTGGTCAAAGCCATGCCGACCGTGAAAAAATATTTACTTCAGCACACAGAAGCGATCACAAATTCAAAAAAAGCCCGCAAGATAAATTTTATTACAAATACAATTTTACGCAACCGCACTCACTTCTTAAAGAAAGCACTGCCAGTTGTTTGTACTGAGATCGAGCATGAATGAATTTATGAAGTTCACACCCGTAGCGGAATCCAGAACGTAAATCCCCTAATCGACTTCTGAGAGTACCCTCTCAGAAGTACCAGTTGAGCTCCAAATCCTCGCAAGAACTCCGCGTAAAATCGAAACCGGAGTACAAGAAACAAAAAACCCACACCTTAGCAAAAAGATGTGGGTAATAGTAAGGTTTCAACAGGGCTTTTTTGCGCATTGCTGCTACAAGAAGTGTATCCGTACCTTTAGAGCAAAGCGGATTGCAGAAGCTCGCGAGAGTTTTTGGAAAGCTCTGGAACTGCTACGATACGTTTGATTTGCTCCATGGCTTTGTCTTTAAGATTTTTATCAAGTTTTGAAACGAAGTTGAAAGCAGAGCAAAGTCTTGCAGCCACTTGTGGATTCTTCGGATCAATCTCGATGATCTTGTCCGCCATAAACTCATACGCTTTTGGATCGTTGAAGCGAACCAAGTTCGCGCTGAAAGCACGAAGCAATGAGTAGACGTTGTTGGGGTTGTTGATGTTGAAAGTAGGGTGCTTCGTTAAAGCTTTCACCTCATCCAAAGTTTGGGGACGGTGAGAGGTCGCTTGTGCTGTGAACCATTTGTTGATCACCACAGAGTCCTTGTTCCACTTGTCATGGAAATCAGCCAACACTTTTTCACGGTGAGCACTTTCAGAATCCGCCAAAATCATCATCGCTGTCATACGGTCTGTCATGTTTTGAGCATCCCAGTATTGTTTCGCTACGATTTCGTAGATCTCATTGTCATGAAGATCTGCCAAATAGTGCAAAGCTTGGTTTTTCAACAAGCGTTGACCGAATACTTTCGTGTTGCGGCTCTTTGGTTCTACATTGTGGTACTTGCGGTACGTCTCAAGCAACGCCACTTTGTTTTCACGAGCCAGTTGCGTGCGAATCGCCATGCGCGCTTTATCGAAAGCATCCGCATCCAGTACTGGTTCGAGCTGTGCAAGAACCGCAAGGCTTGGAAGTTGCAACATTTTCGCTTTGAATGCGGGATCCAAAGTTTGATCTTGAATGATGTTGCCCATCGCTTTCAAGAAGCGAGTGTCGACGTTCAAAGCCTGACCTGCGCGAGCTTTGGAGATCAGATCAGCCATCACACGCAAAGCCACTTTTTGAGTCATCTCACGACGGTTGAAAGAGTCCGTATCTTTCTCCATCAAGAAGTACAAATCATCTTCAGAAGCTTCCCAAGTTAGGTTTACTGGTGCGGAGAATTCACGCAAGATTGAAAGTACCGGGCGGTCTTTCAAACCTTTAAACACGTAAGTCTCTTGATTGCTCTTTAGCTCGATCACGTGTTGACCATCGGAGTTCTTGCTAACTTTGTCGCAGTTCAACGGCAACTCAGTACCGGCTTTATCCAAAAGACCCATCATCAATGGGATGTGGAACGGCTCTTTTGAAGGTTGGTTTGGAGTTGGAGGGCAAGACTGTTCCAAGTGCAGGTGGTATTCACCGGCTGCGGCATCAAAACGCTCTTTAACGTTAACTACTGGCGTACCAGATTGGTTGTACCAACGTTTGAATTGCGTGAAGTCTTTGCCGTTCGGTTCAGAGATCGCCGCTGCGAAATCTTCAGTTGTTACGGCTTGACCGTCGTGACGTTTGAAATACTCATCCATACCTTTGCGGAAACCTTTACGGCCCACAATCGTTTGCATCATGCGGATCAACTCAGATCCTTTTTCATAGATCGTCATGGTAAAGAAATTGTCGACAGCCATGCAAGACTCAGGACGAACCGGGTGAGAGTTCGGACCCGCATCTTCAGCAAACTGACCGGCACGCAAAGAATCTACGTCTTCAATACGTTGCACACCACGATCTGTCATATCAGCAGAGAATTCTTGGTCACGGAAGACCGTCAAACCTTCTTTAAGTGAAAGTTGGAACCAATCACGCAAAGTCACACGGTTGCCCGTCCAGTTATGGAAGTATTCGTGTGCCACTACGGATTCAATGCTGTGGAAGTCGGTATCCGTTGCAGAGTCAGAGTCCGCAAGAACCAAGCGAGAATTGAAGATGTTCAAGCCTTTGTTTTCCATGGCGCCGGCATTGAAATCATCAATCGCCACGATCATGTATTCATTCAAGTCGTATTCACGACCGAACACATCTTCGTCCCACTTCATCGATTTAACCAAAGACTCCATGGCATGCCAGCAGCGATCTTGTTTTCCGTGAGCCGCATAAACTTCAAGATTTACTTTGCGACCAGATGATGTTGTGAAAGTATCG
>JAGIAF010000035.1:8802-17190 GCA_017745015.1 Bdellovibrio sp.
GATCACACCCAAGTCTCCAGCAACCAATGCAAACAAGTAGCACGGTTTTTTGTGCGGATCTGACCAGTAAGCTTTGTGACGGCCGTTACCTAGGTCTTCAATTTTGATGCGATCGCCATTTGAAAGAAGAACTGGATACTTCGCTTTATCAGCTTCGATAGTAACCGTGTATGAAGTCATCACATCGGGTCTGTCTAAAAAATAGGTGATTTTGCGGAAGCCTTGAGCTTCACATTGAGTGCAGAAGATGCCGTTAGATTTATAAAGGCCTTCTAGAGATGTATTATTTTGTGGCTCAAGTTGAGTTTCAATTTCTAAGGTGAACTCAGCGGGGACGTTGGGGATCACCAACTCCTCGGCCGTGGTTTGATATTGAGAGGGTGTCAGAGCTTGGTCATTGATTTTAACTGAAACCAGTTTCAGTTCTTCACCATTAAGGCGTAACTCGTGACCTGTGCCAATTTGCTTTATTTTAGATTTGGCGATAACTCGACAAAAGTCTTCGTTTAAGACGAAGTCGAGGTGAACGGAATCCACGGAAAAAGAAGGCGCAATATAGTCCTTGAGATAAATTTTTTCTTGTTTCATGGGGCCTCGCTTCCGATAATAGGGCAATGAGTTTGGTAATAACCTCTATCACAATAAACACGTCGCATCTACAAGACATGCTCGAATTTTATCGCCTTATCGGCTTTAAATTCGAAGCAACTCGCGTCGACAAGGGGAGCGAAGTTTATCGCGCTATGCACGATGGGGTTGAATTCTCCCTCTATTCGATTAAGAACGCGCAGAAGTCTCAGATTCCCAGCCTCCAACTTGGTTTTCAAATTACAGATATTGAAAAAACCGTGGCTCAGCTCGTGAAAATTCCTGGCGCGCTGTGTATTTTAGACCCAACCGACATGCCAGACGGGAAGAAATCGATTATTCTCGATCCCGATGGTCATTCTATCGAACTTTGTCAAAAATAGGCCTCGCTTGTGACAACTTCTTCACGTAAGCCCATTGAAACCCGAGAAGATATCAAACTTCTCGTGGATAGCTTCTATGCGAAAGTACGCCAAGATAAGTTGATTGGTCCCATCTTTACCGGGGTGGCAAAGGTGAATTGGGACGAGCATTTGCCAAAGCTCTATAATTTCTGGGCAGATCTTCTTTTAGGCGAAGACTCTTATCGAGGTCGTCCGTTTCCACCGCATATGAAATTGAATCTGGTTCCATCTCATTTCGAACAGTGGCTGCGTTTGTTTGTTGAAACTGTTGATGAGCATTTTGTGGGACTCAAAGCAAACGAGGCCAAAGAGCGAGCTTTGCGCATTGCTCGCAATTTCATGATCAATTTGAATCTTCTCGACTAAGACCTTTCATTGCTCGTCATGCAGGAGTAGCATGACGACTATGTCTGCAAGTAAATCCGCTACATTCTGGAGTCCTCTTTTTACTTTCGATCGCACCAAAATTGATTTTTGGGTGGCTCTTCGCAGTGCTGTCGGCGTGGGCTTGGCGATGGGGATTGGATTTTATTTTGAGTCTCCCGCCTTGGGCCTATCGATTGCCCTTGGAAGTTTGAACGTCTGTCTGACAGACAATTCTGATTCTTATGCGGCTCGGGCTCGTCGCATGATGCGCGCAACTTTGGTTACAATGCTGATTGTGTTTCTTTCAGCGATTTCAGCCAACAATGTGTATTTGGCCGTGACCCTTGTCACAATGTTGGCTTTTATTTCTGGATACTCTGTCGTACTCGATACAGTGACAGCAGATCTGGGAGTGATGGCCATTGCGACATTCGTGGTGTTCGGCGCCCAAGCTCTTGAGCCATCCCAGGCATTTCACTTGAGTCTTTATGCGATGGGCGGTGGTCTGTTGCAAGCGGCCTTGGCCCTGGTGTTATGGCCGCTGCGCCGCTATCGTCCCGAGCGGCGCGCTTTGGCTTCCCTCTATGATGACTTAGCAAAACTTTGTCTGGCGCCCACACATTCCAGTGAGGTTCCTGCGGGGAGTGTGCAAAGTATTGAGACGCAAAATCGCTTGAGCTTTATTGCCGGCGACAGTCGCCCCGAAGGGCGTCGTTTTCGTTCGCTTCTGAGTCAGGCGGAGCGTTTGCGTTTGAGTGTGCTGTCCCTGGCGCGACTTAAAAATCGTATTGAGCGTGAAAATGCCGGAGACGACTCCGTTCGAATTATTTCGGAATTCTTGCAAAAGGAAGCAAGACTTGTCACGAATGTTGCGGAAGTGATTCGAGCAGAAGAAAGCACCAAGGTGGCTCGCGCGTTCTTGCACGAACTCGATTTGCTAACTCAACAAATTCGTTCCCGTGATGTCAGTAAGGATTCCAAATTTATGCTCGCTGTCTTTGGCGATGTTCTTCGTCAAATGGAAGGAGCCGTGGGGCAGTCTCGCGCGGTTGTTGAACTTTCTGAACGTACAACCTCAGAAGGGATGGCCGCGTCGGATCGTCGTGAGCACTCTCGTCCGTGGCGCTTCAAGTTCCGGGGAGTTATGGCGACATTCCGGGCGAACTTTACTTTCGAATCGGCGGGTTTTCGTCATGCCGTAAGATTAGCTGTTTGTGTCGCCATTGGTGAATTAGTTAGTCACATGATTTCTGTGCAGCGTTCTTACTGGGTGCCGATGACGGTGGCCATTGTGTTAAAGCCAGACTATGCTTCGACGTTCAATCGCGGCTTTTTGCGAATGGGCGGGACCATCTTGGGCTTGCTGTTTGCGACGGCATTATTTCATTTTCTGCCTCTGAATCCCTTAACTGAGATCACTCTGATGGTGATCTTTACCTTTATGCTTCGTTGGATAGGGGCTGCAAATTATGGCATTTTCGGAATCTGCATTAGTGCTGTGGTCGTTGTTCTTGTCGCAATGACGGGCGTGGCACCGAAAGATGTCATTTGGGCTCGCGGTATCAACACGGTTATTGGCGGAATTCTGGCGCTGGGTACTTACATGCTTTGGCCAACTTGGGAGAAGACTCAGTTGTCCGAAGTGGTGGCCAAAATGCTGGATTGCTATCGCCATCTTTTTCATGCGGTGGGGTATTTGAGTTTGCGCGAAGGATCCTTCTCGGCACTAGAAATGGATCAATTACGCCAGCGCTCTCGCTTAGGACGGTCTGATTTCAATGCTTCTATGTCTCGCTATTTACTTGAGCGAGGTTCCACCTCAGAAGATCGGGAATTTTTGGCAGCGATCACAGCGGCGTCAAATCGTATGGCTCACGCCATGGTGGCATTGGAGTCGGGTTCACCGATGCTACTTCCTCCAGAACAAATGCATGCCTACAAGCAGTTCGTCGATAAGGTCGATCAAACTTTGGACTTATTAAGTGAATCCCTTCGCGGTCGCGATGTGCGCAACAATGAATTCCCGGATTTGCGTGCAGCTTACGTGGAGCTGGAAATGGTCAAGGCGGCCGATCAAGATATTTATGGTTTGCTCTTTGCTGAAACCGATCGCATGACCAATAGTCTTAATACTTTAAAAGAGTATATTCAGAAGCGCCTTATTAGCAATCGTAAGGCCTCCTCGGCCAGTGTTGAGTCACACCAGACCTAAGATTTCTCTTCAAGTTCTTTCCCTTGAGTTTTATTTTAGAAGGTAAGGGGAGGTTGTTATGAAGATCACCGTCACCTTCACTTCGCAAGGGCGCATCCTGGAAGGAGGATTATTCCTGCCAGATAAGGAACAGCCCGAACCAACCGCTGCATTATTGTTTGAAGGCTCCGTCACGGGAGCCACTTCACAAGTCACCGAGCATTTAGCCAGAGAGATCTGCAAAGAAGGTTTCGTCTGTATGATCTTAGATCATAGCTATTACAGCGATGACGAAAGTGCTCCTCAACCTTGGGAGTCGCCAGCAAAACGCGTGGAAGACATCAAGGCCGCTATGCACTTCTTGCAGGAACAAGGCACCGTGGATCGAGAAAAAATCATTGGCGTCGGCGTGAGCGTGGGCGCTGAGTATATGGCTCGCGCCATTCAACAAACCGATATCTGCCAAGGCCTGGTTATGATTGAAGGGCCCAATGATGATTCGCAAAATTTAATCGGCCATGTCGAGATTCCGAGCATTGTGATCGAAGAGCAGCATTTGGAGTCCACCGTGGATCAAACTGTGATTTGGATTCGCACTTTGCTGAACGGTCAATCTACTCGAGCTCATCGCGAATCAGTGCACTGGAGTGCGGCGGAATAGAAGTCTCAGGCTGAGACAGGGCACAGGGTTTGTATTGTTAACCTTCCGTAGACATTCGGAAGGGACACAGTAGATGCCGGGAATCATGAAAAACGTTGTAGCAGCTCTTTTAACTCTTATTATGGGCCTTCAGATCGCAATGGCGGCTCCTAAGAAGCATACTCTCAAAGTGAGACAGCCGCAGAAGGTCGCTACTGTTCACAATTCGTGGCAACGCGAACTAAATTACGATTTATTGGCGGCATCGGCGTCCGCTGAAAATTTGGATGAGCAATTAGAACCTTTGATGAATGCCTCTGGATTGAACTTTATCCAGAAGTGGAAGCGTGGCATTGACGAATCAGAGCTGCAAAATCGATTTGCCAAAGATGTGTCATCTCATTTGGAAACCATGGCTACGATTCTTAAAATGCGTTCTCGCGTTGGCTCTTTCAATCGTCTGAATGAGTTTGAATTTCAAAACCTGATTCGTCGCAGTGATTATATTTTGGCGCTTAGTGTGTCTCGCACCTGCCTTGAAGAAGGTTTGCGTGACGAGAAGTTTGCGAAGAAGTTTAAAAATATTCTTGCGGCTTATAATCAAGAACGTGTGCGTTTCGACCAGAAGATGATCACCCTGGT
Organism: Bdellovibrio sp.; assembly: GCA_017745015.1. GTDB lineage: Bacteria > Bdellovibrionota > Bdellovibrionia > Bdellovibrionales > Bdellovibrionaceae > Bdellovibrio. The sequence goes on from JAGIAF010000035.1 coordinate 13,634, forward strand.
ATCATTGTGATATGAACTAGGACCATTCCACTGTCGCTCCATTTTTACCTCCGAGAATAGTTTCATACGCAGGAGGTACGTATATGGGTGCGACAAAATGGTTTAAAGGAATTCGTGGGAAGTTATTAATTCTAACTGCGATTCCTTTTCTCGTTATAGTCACTCTTTATTATCAAGCAGATTACAGCATTGGGGCTCTTCAATCCAGTATTAATCAGGCCAACAATGTGCGTGGGCCATCACTCAATCTTACTGGCAAGATGGCGAAAGACGCGGAGTCATTGCAACGCTATATCTTAAATGCGGTGCTGGCGGAGTCTGCGGATGTTCGCGAAATTGAAATCAAGAAAGCTCAAGATGCCATCGCAAGCTTCGAGGACAGTGTTCGTCGTTATGAACAAATTCCGCACGGAGTTGCCACTGGTAAGCTCTTCAATGAAATCCATGACCTGTGGAAACAAGCAAAGCCTGAGGCGCAATCGGCGATCTCTATGTTAGAGGCTGGGCAAAAGGAGGAAGCACGTGAGGTGATGCAAGAGAAATTTCGTGGGACAGCCACCCAGGTTTCCAAGAAACTCGATGAGCTTTCAAATTTACGGTTAGAGATGATGGTTCATGATTCAAAGACCGATGCGGCTCTTGTTAAACGTACTGATGCTATAATTGATTTTGTCGGCATCGTCGGGATGATTGCATCTCTCGCACTGTCAATATGGATCAGTTATGATCTCAGTCGCAAGTTGGTTGAAACTGTGGTCCTGCTGACGGAAAACTCCACGACAATGTTGCAAGCCAGCCAGCAGCTCTTTGTGACCAGTGAGCAGGTTGCTCAAGGGGCCACTGAATCGGCAGCCTCTATTGAAGAAACGGTGGCTTCCCTTGAAGAAGTGAATTCCATGGTTCAGCTGAACTCTGAGAGTGGTCAGAAGGTTGCGGAATTCGTGGAACAAGCGGTTGGCAAAGCACAGCTTGGAGAAAATGAAGTGGCCAGCCTGGCTCAAGCGATGAAGGATATTGAAGCCTCATCCAAACAAATCGAAGCCATCGTGGCAGTTATCGACAACATAGCCTTTCAAACAAATTTACTTTCCTTAAATGCTTCCATCGAAGCGGCGCGAGCGGGTGAACAAGGTAAAGGATTTTCTGCAGTGGCGGAAGCTGTCCGGGCCCTTGCTCATAGCAGTGCTAAGGCTGCCAAGGAAATTGCAGAGCTGATCCATCAGAGCTCCGTCAAAATTTCGACAGGAGTGCAGACAGCAGAAAACAGTGCTCGGGTGTTTCAAGAAATCAGTGCCACGATTCACAAGGTCTCCCAGTTGAGTCTAGAGGTCGCTCGAGCAAGTCATGAGCAAGCGCAAGGTGTGGGACAGATTAATAAAGCGATGAATCTCTTAGATACATCCACGCAAGTGAACTCGGCGGCATCGGAAGAAGTGGCCGTTTCAGCGCAGGAGCTTTCCGAACAAGCCCGCGCCTTGCAGAATGTGGTGAAGGGGCTTTCGGAAATTCTCGATGGAAAAAACAAAGGGGCTGCTGAAAATCAGCAGCCCCTTTTAGAGTTCGCAATTGCCACTCCGACAGAGTCGAAGCTGAGATCCGCTTAAGCGCGCTCAGACAAAGGAACAACTTTACGTTGTTCAGCGCCTACGTACTCAGAAAGAGGACGAATGATGCGGTTGTCAGCAGCTTGCTCCATAATGTGAGCAGACCAGCCCGTCGTACGAGCCATAACGAAGATCGGAGTAAAGAAGTCGATCTCGAAGCCCATCATGTAGTATGCAGGACCCGCTGGGAAATCCAAGTTAGGGTAGATCTTCTTCTTCTCAACCATAACTTTTTCCAAAGCCGTGTACATTTGCATCCATTTTTGTTCGCCAGTTACGTCCGCCATGACTTGAGCGTACTTTTTCATTGTTGGAACGCGAGAGTCACCAGAGCGGTAAACGCGGTGACCGAAGCCCATAACTTTTTTCTTCTGAGCGAGAGCATCGATCATCCATTGTTCAGCTTTAGCTGGATCAGCGATCTCTTTCATCATGTGCATAACCATTTCGTTAGCGCCACCGTGCAAAGGACCTTTCAACGCGCCGATACCCGCTACAGTTGCAGAGTAGATATCAGATTGAGTTGAAGTCACAACACGTGCTGTGAAAGTAGAAGCGTTGAAGCTGTGTTCAGCGTAAAGGATCAAAGAAACGTCGAAAGCTTTAACAACTTCTTTTTGAGGTACTTTACCAAAGCACATATGGAAGAAGTTTTCAGCCAATGACAAATCAGCTTTAGGTGGAATGAAATCCAAACCTTTTTTGAAGCGGTAGTCCGCAGCAACCATTGTTGGGATTTTTGCCAACAACATCATTGCTTTGTCCATGTTCGTCGCCGGAGTTGCATCCCAAATACGAGCGTCTTCAGCACCCAAGAAAGAGACTGCCGTACGGATAGAATCCATAGGGTGGCATTTTTGCGGAAGTGATTTGATCACGTTCAACAAAGTCGCAGAGATATCGCGGTAGCCGCGTTCTTTTTTAGTGAAGTCAGCAAGTTGAGATTTATTTGGCAACTCACCGTTGTACATCAAGTACGCAACTTCTTCGAACGAGCAGTTTTCAGCCAAATCTTGAACTGGGTAACCGCGGTAGATCAAAGAGTTTGTGTGTGGGTTTACTTTAGATACTGAAGACGTATCCATTACAACGCCATCAAGACCTTTTTTAACGTTCATTTTCTCTGGTTCTGGAACGTAATCTGGATTGATATACTCAGCCATGTTTCCTCCGAAAGGTACGCCGTACCTTTTGGAGGTGCGGCGCATTAAGTTAAGTTAAAGTAATGGCTGAGGCTAGCCCTTACCCTTTCGGCGGTCAAGAAACGGGAAGACGGGAGCAGCGTGGCGAAGCTTTTCGTGGTGAATGACCCAGCCTCCCACGGCACCAATAGCGCTTCCCAAGGCAATATCCCAGAAACGAGTTTCAATTAACAGGTTCGGATCGTGGATCAAAGGTCGTCCCGCCTCCGTCAGCAAGATGGTCATCGGGGTGATAAAGATCACCGCCAGCCCGTAATTTCTAAGCACCAACATCTCAATAATGAACTGCAAAGTGATAATAGAAACACAAATACTCAGCGGAGTGTTGGCCACCGAAAGAATCACCCAACAAAGTCCCACGCCTAAAAATGTTCCGACAATGCGATGAAGACTGCGCTGCCAAATATGATAAGTGCTGGCGCCTTGCATAACCGCGGCACAAGACACCGGAACCCAGTAAGGATTTTCCAAGTGCAGCAGGCGTCCCAAGAGCATCGAGCCGAACATGAAGCAACCCATGGTCGTCGCTTCCATAAAATGAAGAGACAATGTGCCTTCGGCCTCAAGCTGCGGGTGATAAGCACTCGCACTTTTCTTATAGGTGAGAGAACTATAAATAATCGCAAGCACCACTGAGTTTAGAACCCCCAGAGTGATCAGGCCTAACTTTGTCGGAATGGCGCTGACATCAAAAGGCATGCAGCTCGCCACGGCGGCAAGCATGATAAAGAAAAAACTGCCGGGACCTTTG
>JAGIAF010000360.1 GCA_017745015.1 Bdellovibrio sp.
AGCAGTGGCAACGATCGAGCTGGATGCGGGCCGACTGAAGCGCCAGGAAAGCCTGGAGCCCCTCAGTCAAATCCTCGCGTTTACCACCACGCTAATGGCGCAGTTTCAATGAGCAGTACAGCGGTAGGTATTCAATTGATTAACAGCTTTTGCATTACCGTAGTCGACCTTAATCACTTGCAGAATTTGTTGGCTGATGTCGGAATTATTTTCCATCAGCCCCACTTCGCGCGCACTGGCTAAACTGTTGTGACTGAAGTTTTCGGAGCCGACATAAAAGTTAATCCCGTCCACTACAATAGTCTTTGCATGAATGTAGGGATTGTCCGCTGAATACGGCGGTAAAGACGCTCTTGCATCGACACCCGCGTCGGCCAATTGTTGCAGCAACTGGATATTACGTTCCGGCGCATTTCCTTCAACACACCCCGGAGCGATTGCCACAACTGTCACACCTGCCTTGGCTCTCGCCTTCAAAGCATCCATAACATCCCAGTCACCAAGGTTTTCAACTTCCAAGGCCAAGGATTTTTGGGCGGAGTTAATCAAGGCTATGATTTTCTCCTTCGCATTCACGGGACTCCATAAAAGTTTTGGATTGCTTACCGACGGCGTAGAAGACACTGTCGCATCCGATGCGGAATTATTCCAATCCATAGTAAAGACTTCGTTCATTTCCGCAATCACATCGCTATCGGCCGTCGTAATCCCAAAGTCACGAGTAAAGGATCCATTTTGCGTCAGATTGATCGAGCTGATCAGGGCCGTGGAATTATCGATAACCGCAGCTTTTTCATGGGTGATGGTAAAAGCAGAAGGACTGGCTTTCACCTGTACCCCAGCATTGGAAAGCTCTTGGGAAATTTTTTGGGCTGTGGATCCGCGCAATAAACCCCGATCCAAAATCACGCGAATCTTCACTCCCCTTTTGCTTGCCGAGATCAGATGCTGGGCATCCTCTTCATCAGACAAGTGAAACATCACCAGATCAATACTGGACACTGCACGATCAAATGCATTGGTAAAGAAAAGATGGCCATCTCTGGGAGTTATCGAAACAGAATCAGCGAATGAAGACAGTGGGAAAATGAAAAGCAGAAAACAGATTCTAAAAAGACATTTCATGGGGACCCCTCCGTGAAACGCCCTTACGATTAACATTTGTTAATTTCGTTGAAAAGAGAAATTTTGGGGCAAAAGTAAAAATCACAAATTGCGAGGGGAAAGACGCTTGATATGATCCTGCCGCAGTTTTACCTTTAGCAGGAGTGCCACTCTAACGCCTAAGATTTATTGTTCTCATTAGCAGCTACAGCAATCGTGAACAGACCAGAAGGCGCCTTTTTTAACCCACAAAACCTTTGAGTCTTGCGTAGTAATTTCCAGCAATTGTCAAAATTGCGAAATCATCGAGTAAGCCGACGCCGGGAACGGAGTCGGGAATAAAATCGAACGGGAAAGCCAAGTAAAACAAAGCACCGATAGCGACGTACTTCGAAGATTTCTGCACTTCGCTGTCTTTAAGAACTCTCCAAAGACCCTGCACTTTTTCACGAATGCTAGAGCTTTTTGTTTCAAAATCCTTCAGTGTGTTTTCAGAATTTTGCACATAAGTCAGCGCGTGCTCTTTTTGACCAAGACGCATGCAAAGATCAATCATACCATCTTCGTTTTCAGATTCTTTGAATTGATCGGCACTTAAATCCATCATCATGAATGAATTGTTTGCGAAAAGTACTTGCGTGAAATCATACGCTTCTTTCACCAATTCATGATCTTTGTCGATCAGTCCGTCGCGTACCATGGACAAAATTCCTTGATAGATATTTGTATCGTACTGAACTGGGATTCTTGCGATGCCGCCTTTTTTCAACCAACGACGCAAAGTCATGTTGGATACTTGAAAATAGAGCGCCAATTTCTCTGGGCTAAGTCCTGTGTCTTTACTGAGCTTACTTAATTGGTTGATTTTCATAGAGCCATTCTACCACAGTCGTGGAGCCATTTAAAGGTATCCTTCCAAGCTTTCTCGGCCATTTGCGGGTTAAACGCTGAGCGTTCGTCGCAAATAAAGCCATGATGGGCATTTGGATAGGTTATAACCATCGCATTAACACCATTTTGTTTAAGTTCTTGAGAAATATGATCAATTTCCTCGGGAGGAATACCGTGATCCAGTTCTCCCCACCCCAAAAGTACGGGACATTTTATTTTCGCTAAGTCGCTTAAAATGGGTCTGAGTCCAATGCCAGGTCTTACTTTGGTCATTCCACCGCCATAAAAGGAAATTCCCGCTGCCAGAGGCAGATGAGTCGCCCCGAGCATTGCCGCAAAGCCTCCCATACAATATCCAATGGCTCCTACTTTCTGAGGATCTACTTGAGGCAAAGTTTTCGCTAAATTTAGGGTCGCCTTCACATCGTCAAGAAGGCGTTCATTGGATAAATCCGCCATCAAAGGGCGACCCTTTTCCATGAATTCGGTATAGGCAATCTCAATCCCGGCGCCACTGCGATGAAAGAGTTCTGGAGCCAAGGCGACGTACCCATGATCCGCAAAGATCTGACAGACATGACGAATATGGGAGTTCACGCCGAAAGCCTCCTGCAAAACAATCATCGCAGGCCTTTTTTGAGAGGGATCACCTTCCGGCAGGGTCACATGGACCACCATGGGTCCGTCTTGAGTTTGAGCGGTCATTTTTTTCATAGAGAGATCATATCCTCCCGCCAGGGACCCGCAAGCCTTAGCGCATCTCATTGTTGCGCCTCCTAATTATCGGTGGCTTTCGAGGCCTTTCTTGATAAACCAGAGTCATTAAAAACGGAGACTTCCATGAATATAATGTCAATTGTCACTGCAACTTGTTTCGCCCTATCCATTCCTGTTTTGGCTGCGCAAAGCCCCAAAGCTGGTGAAGTCAGTCCTACGGTTTGTGCGGAAGACAATTCCTCTTGTGCCGCGATTCACTACTCTACGGACATCAGCTCCAGCGCAGAAGGTGTTTTCATGGTCAGCATCAACGCAGCGGATGTTTCAAACTTCAAATTGGATTTGTGGATGCAAATGGGCCATCACGGCCACGGCTCAGCTCCGGTGGAAATCAAACAGCTCAACCC
>JAGIAF010000361.1 GCA_017745015.1 Bdellovibrio sp.
TCCAAATTCTCTCCTTGGCTTGCCAACGGCAGTCTTTCGCCGCGATTGATTTATTCGGAAGTTAAAAAATACGAAGGCGAACGCGCAGTAAACGATTCGACTTATTGGATGACTTTTGAACTGCTGTGGCGCGATTACTTTAAATTTCACGCGCTCAAATATGGACCGTTTTTATTCCGCCTCGAGGGTTTAAGCGAAAGCGCCCAACGTCCTTTAGATGAACGCTTGCAACAAGAACTCTTTAAAAGTTGGAAGTCCGGAAATACCGGCACTGATTTCATCGACGCGAACATGAAAGAGATTAATGAAACAGGATTTATGTCGAACAAAGGACGTCAAGCTGTCGCCAGATATCTCACACAAACTCTTCGTGTCGATTGGCGTTGGGGTGCGCGCTATTTTGAAGAAATGCTGATCGACTATGATGCCGCCAGCAACTGGGGCAACTGGAACTATGTCGCGAGCTTAACCGAACATTCAAATCCTTCCGTGGATCCAGAAGGGGATTACATTCGCCATTGGCTTGGATCAACTCACTCCGGGAGTCCTCTATGACTGAAACTCCAGAATTCGAAAGCTTTGAAGGCTCTGAGATAGAGAAAAGTTTTAAGTGCCCCTATTGCAACGAGAAGATCTCGATGCTTCTTGATATCTCTGAACCCGGTCGACAAATTTATTTCGAAGACTGCGAAGTCTGTTGTCGTCCGATTCAAATCACATACTCTTCTGATCAAGGTCGCCTGGTAGACTTCTTCGCACAGAAGATGTGATATGCCCGGAGAAGTCTTTATTGGCATAGATCAAACAGGCGCGGTTGCAAAAGATGGAAGTCCGAAACCACTTCCAGTGGCGGCAGTTTATCGCCAAGGTAACGACTGGCATTTGGAAAGTGACCTCAGCCTGGCCCATCTAAACAAGAACTCCGTGGAGAGTTTAGTCCAAGATCTGAGTTCCTCGGCAAAAATTGAAAACACCATGATCCTTCTCGATAGCGTACTCGGGCTTCCCCGCGAAGTGTTTCCTAAAAACAAATCTCTGTACGATTTAATGGTGCGAGCCCATCGCTTTAGTCAGGATGGAAAAAAATTCGGCGCAAAAACTGCCGATGCCTTCTTTGCACAATTCTTAGAAAACAGCCGCAGCCCTACTCCCCGCAGGGAGTGCGAGGTTAAAGCTAATGCTGTCTCCGTCTTCCAACGAATTCCTTTTCAACGAAACATCGGAGTTGGCACCTTCAGATCATGGTCTGAACTTGGCTCCACGCAGCAGAAATGGTTTTCTCTGTGGCCAATTGATGACGCTGACAAACCTGGACCTTGGGTATTCGAAGCTTATCCGACTCACTTTTGGAAAACGATTATCCGTTCGAACAAACGAGATCCTTCGATTCTCAAAGAAGTTTTAAGCACACAAAAACACCTGAAGCTGCATTCATCTGTATTTAAATCACTCACTAATCCTGATATGTGCGATGCCATCGTTCTTGCGTACTCAGGTTTTGTACTCCACAAACGAAAAAAACTTTTCGTACAACCACGGAGTACGAGTCCAAAAAAGGAAGGATGGATTCTTGGAATTTAACAATTGCAAAACTTTAATGCCCAAAGAGTTTTGTAATTTTATTTAATATCAAAGCTCTAGTTACACTAATTCCATGAACGAGTCCGTGTACGAAGCACTTCTCAACTCACATGCACTTATTGAATTCGACCTGGAAGGACGAATTCTTTGGGCGAATCAAAACTTTCTTAATCTCCTGGGTTACGAGATGGATGATATTCGTCATAAGCATCACTCGCTTTTTTTGCCGTCCTACAAAGGGCACGAAAAAGAATACTCGGAGATGTGGGATCAACTTATCGACGGACAAGCTTTCAACGGTGAATACAAACGTCTTTCTAAATACGGAAAAGAAGTCTGGTTGCACTGCTCATACACACCTGTGAAAGACGATCAAGGCCAAGTAGTTCGCATCCTTAACATGGCCTTCGATATCACAGAAAAGAAGTTCCTCGCGGAAAACCTTGAGAAGAAAAATCAGGAGCTGCTTTCAACAGCAGCAAAAGCTCGCGCGGCGACTTACGCCAAATCTGTTTTCCTCGCAAACATGAGTCACGAAATTCGCACGCCTTTAAATTCAATTATCGGCATTACAGACACATTGGCAGAAACACCCCTCGATGGTCAGCAAACGAACTTTGTCGAGATTCTGCAACGAGCGAACTATCAATTGATGACGATCATCAATGACATTCTAGATCTAACTAAAGTTGAAGCAGGCGAGATTGAACTGAATCTTCTGCCTTTCTCTTTACATAAGATGATCGATGACATCCTGGCGATTCTACAATTCAAAGCCAAAGAAAAAGGTCTGCAGCTAAAAGTCATTGTGGATTCATCGGTTGAAGCTTATTACATCGGTGATTCAGATCGTCTGCGGCAAGTGCTCATTAATCTTTTAAACAATGCCATTAAGTTCACTCATCGCGGATCTGTCACACTGACAATTACGAAAAATCATACACAGCGTCCGGGAAATATCCTGTTCTGCGTCAACGACACGGGAATCGGTATTTCCAAACAGAAGTTCAAAGATATTTTCCGTCCTTTCACCCAAGCCGACCCGACAACAACTCGTCGCTATGGTGGCACGGGTTTGGGACTTTCAATCACACAGAAAATTGTGGATCTGATGAACGGACAAATTTGGTTAGAGAGTGAGCCGGACGTGGGAAGCAGCTTCTTTTTTACCGCTACAATGCCCGCAACGACGGAAAGAAAAACGTCGATGCACAATCCGTTGCAAGGTCGCTATCAACTCAATGACCTTAAACACGTCATCTCTGAAACACCGCTGAAGATTCTGGTCGTCGATGACGTTGACGACAATCGCAATCTTTTTGGAATCTATCTGCAGAAAACCATTCATCAACTTTTCTATGCGGAGAACGGCGCTGATGCTGTTCGCATGGCTGAAAAGCAGCATTTCGATATTATCTTTATGGATGTGCAAATGCCGGGCATGGATGGCCACGAAGCAACGATGCGCATTCGTGAAATCGAAAAGGAACAAGGCCGCGTCCCAACACGGGTGTTTGCCTGTACTG
>JAGIAF010000362.1 GCA_017745015.1 Bdellovibrio sp.
CTTATATGCAGCATACACCTCTTGAATCGGGCCCGGAGGATGAACGGGACCAACGTGCAAGGTGAGGCGACCTGGCTTTGCAAAGAACTGACCCTTGGGCCAAAGATCGGCATTGCCTTCCAGGTATGTGAATAAAATCGGAGTTTGCGTCTTCTCAGAGAAAATCGAAACTCCACGCTTGAACTCTTGTACTTTGCCAGTTTTCGAGCGCGTGCCTTCAGGGAAGATGATCAACCACATGCGCGGAAGCTCTGTCAGGAGCTTCAAAATCAAATTCACGGCTTCACCCTTGCGGTCTTTGCGATCAATTGGAATCGCGCCCAAGCAGTGTTGAGAGAAGAACATGAACAACGGATTAGAAAAGAAATAGTCCTTCGCCGCGGCGATATAAACGCTCAGCCAGTAACGGCGAGGAATACTTGCGGCGATAGAAACTGCATCCAAGTGGCTCGCGTGATTACTGATCACGATCAGCTTGGGGTGATTTTGATAGATTTCTTTAAAAGGGACGCCGACAACTTTAAGGCGGATATAGAATTTGAAGATGATGTTCTTCAAAATCAAAGACCACAAAAAACGCATGCACACCGAAAAGAAATCAATGTGACGAGTGAAAAGCGGCAAGTGCTTTAAGTAAGTCGGCAGCTTGGTCCACTGCTCGTTTTCGTAATCCCAATCCTTCATAGAAGCACCGTCATTACGTAGTAATAAATCGGAGCAACGAAGATCAAACGGTCTACGCGGTGAAGGAAGTCACCCCGACCGATAATGAAGGGACCTACTGTTTTCATGCCCGCATCGCGACGAACAGTCGTCATGATCAAGTCGCCCAAGAAGCCCCCCAAAGAAGCGATCAAGCCTGAAGCCAACCAATATTTCTCAGAACCATCTGGCAACAAGAAACGCATACAGCCGGCAAGGAACAGAGTCAGGGCGATTGAAACCGCGGTACTGCCCACGGTACGACGAGGATTGATGCTAGGGAAAAGTTTCCAGCCACCAATGTAACGACCCACGGCCAAATTCGTGTTATCGCAAAACTCGGTCAAAATGATCAAATACATCACTTGGTAAATGCCGTTCGGGAATTTCATGATCAAGCCCAAGTGCATGAACGACCAACCCAAGAAGATGAACGCGAGCAACGTCAACGACATGTACTGGATCATGCGCTTATATGAATTACGCATCATTGGAACTAAACAGCTCGCACCCAAGACAATCATGGGCATTACATTGTAGATGTCCAAGCGGTTGAAGTGAATGCATACGGCCAGGCCAATAATTCCGGCATAGCAAATCATGACAAAGTTTGAACGATGGAACATTCCCATGATCTGGAAGAAGATCTTCGCGCCCAGGATTGCTAAGCAGGTGAACAGAATCAGAGGCCAAGGTTCCGGAAGACCCATCACGATGAACATCACCGGAGCGGCGATGAGCCAGCTCTTAATACTCGCCCACGATTGAACGAAGTAATAGTTCTTGTTACGGAAGAAAAAGACGATGGCGCCAGAAACGAAAATGATCGAAAGAACAATCAGTACAGTTTGACGGTAGATGTGGCTTTCCCAAGCCGCAGGAATATTCAAACTGATGGGAAGATTGAAGTTCATTATGAAGGTTCCTCTTGGATGTTATAATCACTAATTTTCTTATAAAGATTCGAACGGGAGATCTGCAAAAGCTGAGATGCTTCCTCGATATTCTTTGTTTGCTTCAATGCCGTGCGTATCACATGGGCCTCAAAGTCATCAACCAAAGTATTCAAACCTCGGGTGAAATCGATAACTGTGTAAGACGGGGCTTGGCTTGGAGTCGCTGCCGGAGTTAACCACGCGTTGACATCTTCTGCACGAATAAACGGCAGGGGAGATGTCAGACTCAGTTGTTCACAAACACGTTTAAGTTCGCGCACGTTGCCAGGCCAATTGTATTTCTTTAGAGCTTCTATTCCATCGTCAGTGAACGATTTGTTACGACGGGGGCGCTCCATCGCTAAAAAGTGTTGCGCCAGTTCTGTGACATCTTCCAAACGCTCACGCAGCGGAGGCAGTTGCACACGCTGAGAAGCCAAACGGAACAGCAAGTCTTCGCGGAACTCACCAGCCGCCACCATTTTCTCGAGGGGACGGTTGGATGCGACGATCACACGAGTTTTGACGATCATGGACTCTTTTGCTCCCACGCGACGGACTTCGCCGCTTTCAAGGAAGCGCAAAAGCTTTGCTTGTTGAGTCAGTGGCAATGCTTCGATCTCATCAATGAAAAGATCTCCGCCGTTGGCCGCTTCGGTCAGACCGACTTTGTTTTGATCGGCACCCGTGAAAGCACCTTTCACGTGACCAAAGAGTTCTGACTCAAATAAGTTTTCAGGAATGCTTGCGATATTCACGGCGATGAAAGGACGTTCGCCTTCTTGCTCATGCAACAAACGCGCGACAACTTCTTTGCCGCAACCAGTTTCTCCTTCAATCAAGACAGGACTGTTTTCGCCACGCAAATCGGCGAGGCGCTTTTTTATTTTTTGAGAAGGAGAAGATTGTCCCACCCAACGAATCGAATTGCGATCCGCATGAGGGTCGACGTTGCGCAGATCCCACAGCGCTTCGATTTTTTCGAGCACCAGAGTGATCTCTTCGGGCATCAAAGGTTTTGCTAAGAAACGTTGCGCCCCAGCCTTTAGGCAGGACTCCATCAAAGGACGACTCAAATCTCCTGACATCGCCACAACTTCCAGTTGGTTGTTGTGTTTCATAAGTTTTTCGATGATCTGAGGTCCGATAGCAGGTTTGTCGGCTTCTAAGTGCATGTCGACGAAGGCGGCATGATAGAAACGTTCAAATTGCACCGACTCAAGCGTATGCGCAGAGAACACCTTCCAATTAGCTGGAAGAGACATCTTCAATGACTGGTGAATCAGTGGATCGTCATCGACAATCAGTAGAGAAAAAGCTCGAGTTTTAGTCATATCCCAAGAATGGCAAGGCGAAGGTCCTTTGGCCACCCTTAATGCCCATGGTCGGACGTGACGAAGGGGTGTTTTTACCTCTAAAATAGCAAATGGAGGCTTTGATGAGCGACTTACGAATTTTACTGACTGAAA
>JAGIAF010000363.1 GCA_017745015.1 Bdellovibrio sp.
CTCTTATGCAGTCTAAGAATTTAAAAAAATAAACTACTGAAGCATTGTCATCATCGTCGCAAGCTCTGTCATTTTCGCCGTTGTTTGATTCTTGGAATCAAGGCAAGCTGCGCGGATGACCTTTGTGCCTTTAGCCAACATGATGTTGGATTTAGGGCAGGACTTAATCGAAGTCGCTGGCATTGAAGCCACTTGGCGAGATTGGAAGTTCAAATAAAAGAAGTGTTGGTCCGACAAAACTCCCACGGTGGGTTTGCCGCCGGTGCTGGCCGCATAGAACTTGCCGCCCTTGTCTTGCCATACTTTATACCATGAGCGTTTTGCGCCCATATTAACGATCAGATTAAAGCCATAGGCATCGTTTCGTTGGACGGCCGCTGCACGTGGTTTGGGATGAGCTTTGGCTGCCTTGGCAAAGCTCACAGCAGGCAATAGTAGTAGGATAGCCATAAGGATTTTCATAAAACCTCCTAGTTCTCTATCCATCACAATTGCAAGCCATGCCAGTGTCTCAGGAAGAGACAGATTTCCATCAGAATCCATATACTCTAATTCAGGTGTTGGGATACTGACGGCGGGGTGCCTATAATCGGCCTGAGAAAGTGTAAAATTGCTTTGATATCTAAGACCTTGGTTCTGCTCTGGGGAGGGCTGTTTTTGCCGCTGGGGTTTGTTTGCATTATTCTAAGTAAACAGCGAGGAGTGGATGAGTGAATCAAAAGCAGTTTTTGTGGTTAACGTGTGCGGTATTTACGATCCTCGGCTTTCAGAATTGCTCGCGATCGTCTGATTCGTCACAAAGTCAAAATGGTGGTGCTTCTCGCTCTATTGCTTCAATCTCTGGCTATGTCCAGTCGAATGGTGCGACGGTGGGGCATGTTTTGGGTATTTATAATAATGTTGCTTCAATGTATGTGCCGACGATTGATAGTTATGTGAATGTGGATTTGGCGACCGGTGAGTATGCGAACGATTTTGCGTATTTTTCCGAGCTGAATTGTACGGGGGTTCCGATGGCGACAAGTCATCTCGGAACTTCGAATAAGGCAGTTATATTCGTCGGAGGCCGATACTATCGTGTTTTGGAGAAATTTACTGGTACGTTCATTTATAAATCATGGAACACACAAGGTCAGTGCTCGAACATCTCACCAGCCGGAAGTGTTCTATCGAATCCTGCGTATCGAGTGCAAGAAATCAACCGCCCTTACGACTTCGAATCCTTAGCGCCACTTGCGGTTCGTTTTAAGTAATCTTTGGGATTAGAGAAAATTAGCCCGTGAATCCTCACGGGCTAATTCAACTACTTCTTAGCAATTTGCAATTGCTGATCTTCCATAACACGCAAACAAGCCATACCAGCGTTGTGAGCGGCTTCAACGCCCAGAACGGCATCTTCGAAAACTAAGCAGTCTTGTGGACTCACGCTGAAGGTAGCAGCGGCTTTTAGGAAGCAATCAGGAGCTGGTTTGCCATTGGTATAATCTTCAGCACAAACCAAAAGATCAAAGTGATTATCAAGGCCAAGGTGGCTCATTGTAGCTTCAACAACTTTGCGACGGCTGCCTGTCACGATAGCCAAAGGCAGGTTGCCTTTGTAGTGATTAACGACGTCGACCACCGAAGTGATTGTTTTAATCGCGTGCATCGAAGCGTAGTAGTGAACTTCTTTTTCTTTTAAGAATTGTTCTGCAGGAATATTCACTCCATGCATTTCGTTAAGAAGTTGCACAATGTTCTTTGTTGGGCGACCGGCCCAGGCTAAGTGCAAATCACGGCTCAGAGAAAGATTGTAGTTCGCCAATCCTTTGTTCCACGCCTCAAGGTGGGCGGGCATGGTGTCGGCGACAGTGCCATCGAAGTCAAAAAGAAGAGCCTTAAAATCGTGGTCTGGATAAAAACGTTTTAGCATAAGGAGCATTATCGCAAAAACACAGATTTTCGTCAAACTTCGCAGGAGTCTTGGTTGAATTCAGAATGAAACTAGCGTTTCAGCTCAAAATGCTTTTTGGGGGTTGTTTTATTAAGAGCTGAATCAAATCCCTCTGATTCACTCACAAGTTTGAAGCCGACCTTGGTTAGGACATTGATGGAAGGGGTGTTCCCGCTATCGGTAACGGCGCTCAATCCTGGCAGTTGAAGATCTTCGAAGGCGTAGTTGATCAAGGCATGACAAGCCTCTGTGGTATAGCCCTGTCCCCAATGGCGCCGCAGGATCATAAAGCCCAACTCTGGAAAGGGCAAAGCTCTTTTTAAGATCATAAACCAACCGACGAAATCTGCAGCGTGAGTTTCGGCAACCCAAATTCCCAAAGGAGCATACTCGGATTCTTTGCTCACCATGTTCGCCAAACGTTCTTTGATCTTTTCCGGTGGAATGGGAAATCGGTGGGGGGTGTGGCGGATAACCTCAGGATCGGACTCCAGTGCGCACATATTGCCATAGTCACTGAGTGAGAGACGACGAAATTTAAGTCTTGCAGATATCAACGCCATGGAAACATTAAAACATCGATTTTGTGCCGTTGGAAACAGTATTGTTAAAAGCTGGGATGGACATTAAGGTTCGTTCCTCTATACTGGAGCCTCCAAAGAGGTGACATATGTTCAGCATTCCCTATGAGACTCAAAGCTCCATCGTCATCAACAAAAAGCCCGAAGTGGTTTTTAACTTTATCGCGGATTTTAATAATTGGCCGTCATGGTCACCGTGGCTGATCTTGGAACCGAACTGTCAATATCTTATCAAAGGTCCCTCAGCGACGGTGGGGCATCTGCAAGAGTGGAATGGTCAGGCCATTGGCGCAGGTCGAATGACTTTGATGTCGATGAATCCGCAGACAGAATTGAATTTGAAACTTGAGTTCTTCAAACCTTGGAAGACAGAAAGCACAGCGCGCTTTCTGTTGCGGCCCAAAGGTGATTCCACAGAAGTTACCTGGAACATGAAAGGCTCTTTGCCGTTCTTTATGTTCTTCATGAAAAAGATGATGAAGGCCTGGATCGGCAATGACTTCAATCGCGGCTTGAGGATGATGAAAGAAAAGCTGGAGACGGGTAAAGTGTTGTCAAAAGTCGACGTGCAGGGTGTGAAGG
>JAGIAF010000364.1 GCA_017745015.1 Bdellovibrio sp.
GTTCAAACCCTCTTTCAGGTTTCTCGCCAAAGACTTCATCTCTTCCAAAATTTTAGTACGACTGCGGCGCTCAACATAAAAACAACCCGCCATCTCGGTGATCGGCCCCAAGAAGAAGGTTTCACGCATCTCATGTGAGGTAATAAAAGAAACTGGCGCCAATGAGGCAAGCATCAAGATGTCTACAAAACCCATGTGATTTGAGACGATCAAAGCACCTTCGTGCTTTTGTGGCGGGCGATTTGTCACCTTCACGCGCACACGCACACCTCTGAGCATATGTTCGCTAAAGAAACGAACACTACTAGAAAAGCGACGGCGACGCTTTTTCGGATCGCGCACCGTTAGTGAAATAAAACACGCGACAACGGTATACCCAACAAGCAGCGACAGGAAAATTGTAAGTGCTATGACTCCGCGGAGTCCATTTTGAATCTCTTCCACAGAGTTCTATTTAAGTCTTCTCTGTGCAGAATCGTCAAGAAATCTATGCAGCTAAAGTCTCGATCCCATGCAGGTTCTCCACCAAGGTACGCACCAATTTTGAGGTAAGCTCGGCATAGTGGCGGCATCAAGGCCTCAGCTTGCTCTCTTTGAGTTTCCGAGAGAGCGTTTTCAAGCTGATCCTTGAATTCGCGATATTGAGGCATTGTGCAAGACAAGGTCGGACGGGCGCGGAATGCAAGCGCCACCCGCCCTTCCTCTTCAAAATATTTTGTCAAAAGAGCGGCTTCGGCCGGATTTTCAGTCATCACTGTTGCGCAGCCAAAAAGAATTTTCGCGTCAGTTGCTGCCATGTACTCAGCAATGCCTCTCCACAACATGGAGATAACGGCACCGCGACGGTACTCTTTATCGATACAAGCGCGACCCAACTCAAGCTTGATGCCCGGTTGTTGCAATAATGTCGTTAGTTCAAATTCGTTAGCTGAATAGAAATTATTGGTATGAAGTGAGCTGCGCAAACGGTAAGTTCCGATGATTTTAGCGTTGCGCTTGTCTTTGATCACTAAGTGATCGCAATCAAAGTCGTAATCATCCACGTCAATGCCAAAGTTTTTCTTACCCAACATCTCGCGGTGGAAAACTTGATAGCGCAAAGTCAAAGCTTCTTTCAGCTCTTGCGTATCCGTCACAGTTTTAAGAATGAACGGACCGACTTCAAGGTTCAATTCCACTTTGGGTTTGAACTTGTGAATCTTGTGAACTCGCATCTGGTAATAAGACTGCAATGTCGTCAACACGATAGATTCCTCCACTGAATCGAGATCAGTGTAGCGGTTCTTTCGTGCTGACATTGTCAGAAAACTTACAGGATTAGGTTAGAGAATAAGCGATGCGGCCTTATTCAAACGATCAAACAAGGACTCCCAGCGCTCCCCCACTTGGTGAGCTTCACGGTAAAACACGATGCAGTCCGCACCTTGCAAAGCCACTTCACGAAGCTTGCCGTAAAATTCACGAGTCGCAAGCAATGGGTCTTGGGATAACTTTAAGACAACGGCTTTATTGATGCCACCTTGAGGTTTGATGATCTTGATACTTTCAATTTCATCAGGAAGTTCCGACATCTTTAAATTCACTTCTTTCAAGATACTTTCCAAGGAACGCTTCTCATCCAAACTCACGATCAGCGGAATCGGCGGCATATAATGATGTTTCATATGTCCTGGAGATTCGCGCTTATCGACTTGTTCAAGAAATTCGAAAGTGAAACCTTTTTCTTGCAAGACGCGCTCAAGATCTGATTTAAGAACATGACCGCGACGAAGAATAGAAAGCTCCACTTTATCCGGGCGATGACGAACTAACAATACCGTGGATTCAATACCGATTTGGCAATCGCCCCCATCAAGCACGAATACATTTTCGTTTTTAAATTCAACGCGCACATGAGACGCGGATGTTGGCGAAGTACGGCCGAACTTATTTGCACTCGGAGCCGCCAAAGGAACATTTACTTCCTGAATCAACGCCAAAGCCAACGGATGGTTGGGCATACGAATACCCACAGACTCCAAGCCGGAAGTAATCATGGAATTGACCGAGGAATCGCGAGGCAAAATCAATGTCAACGGGCCCGGCCAGAACACTTCCGCCAAAGCTTGGGACGCCGGCCCCCAATAAGCCGTCACTTTCTTGGCCATCTCAATGGATGATACGTGGACGATCAAAGGATCAAAGAAAGGACGCTCTTTAGTTGTAAAGATCTTCTCGATTGCTGAAGGAATGTCGATACGAGCCGCTAAACCATACACCGTCTCTGTGGGAAGTCCGATGACTCCCCCTTCTTCGAGAATTTGTTGGGCTTTCTTTAGGGCCTCGTTATTCGAAATCATGAATCTACTTTTCCTCTCGCAAAATACTCAGTGCACTTTCTTTTACAATATCTGCACTCGCAAGGAAAGAAATCAGTAGGCTTAAACCCGTAATAATCGCCACCGAAAGCAATGGCTGCATCAAGGAGAACTGGAATCCTCCCTCAAAGAGGAAGCGATTCAGAGCGTAACTCACGCCCACGCTCAAGAAAGAACCCAAAAAGGAGCTGATAAATGCGAGGAAAGCAAATTCCGACAAAATGAAGCTTGCGACCTCTCCGTGACGAGCTCCCAGGATTTTAAGCATATTCATTTCCCAGCGACGCAGCTTGATCTGACTGCGAACGATGGAGAACAGAACGATATATCCAGTTAACAGCGCCAGATAAGCCATGAGTTCCAAGGACCAGCTCATTTTTTCTGCGGTCTTAAGAACTTCATCGACGGCGCGAACCACGTCAACAACAGAGACATTGGCAAAAGCCTTCGCTAACTCCCCTTGCAGTTCATTTCTTTTTTCCGCGCTCAAATTTGGAATAGCCGCGATAAATGTTTTGGGAGCATCGTTCAAAACCCCATTTTGCACCAGCACGAAGAAGTTTGGCTGGAACGTCGTCCACTTCACTTTACGCAAGTTAACGATTTGTCCTTCGACTTCGACACCCTGGACATCAAAAATCAAAAGATCACCAAGTTTGAAGTTCATGCGATCCGCAAAGCGTTCCTCGACAGACAACTCCGCGTATTTTTGTTTGTTCGGAT
>JAGIAF010000365.1:0-2852 GCA_017745015.1 Bdellovibrio sp.
CCTTGGCGAAGTTTCGCTTCATCGTGAGCGAATGCAAACGCCTTAGAACCCACAACAACTTGCCATTTTTCAACAGCCGCTTTGCAATCACCTTTGTCAGACAAAAGGTTGCCCATTTGCATGTAAACCAAGCCAGAAGTTACATCGCTCTTGTTAAGACCGGCTTCAACTTTATTCAAAGCAGCCAAGCCTTCATCGTACTTTTTGTACATAGAGAAGATATCGCTCAAATTCAAAGCCGCCATTTGGCCAGCTGTTGTTTTTGGGGCTTCGTTAACCATCGCTTCAAATCCAGCGATCACAGTGCCGTAGTCTTTTTGGATATCGCCAGAAGCTTTTTTAGATGGATCAACTGCTGGAGCCGCTTTTTTATCTTTTGCATTAGCCGCTGTGATTTCCGCACGAGCCGCTTCCTCAAAACCACGTTTTTTCTCGAGGTAAGATTTCTCCAAAGAGAAGTATTTTTCTTGAGTGGAAACTTCTTTCTTTTCAGACAAGTAGCCACCAATAGAAACGCCCACACCGACAACGATAAACGCGATCACTGCCGTGATAACGATTTTAGAGTGTGCTGTTGTCCATACAAAACCTTCACGGAGAGTTTTAGTCACCTGATCTGGGTTCTTCAAATCTTCTTTAGAAAACTTAGTGCTCAAGATAATTCCTCGCTGTTAATAAATACTTAGACGCAATTATTGTTCAATCGACCTAGACTAGAGTCAAACCCTAAGACCGCAGACAGAAGCGCCGCGCTGAAAATAAAAACCCGCCGTCGCTAAAGCTATGGCGGGCGTAGCCCTTGGGCATATTTCAATTTCGCAAGCTCCCCGCGGACCTGTCCGCCGTAGCTTTAGCGCAGGCGGAGGCTATGAACTTACCTGTTGTAAACTTCCTTCAACGTCGTGAATGAACGAGAAGATTTACCCGGGTGACGTTGTTTCAAGCGACCAATCGTGTTGATACGCTCTTCAGCCATGCGGTCCGCAGCTGTGTGAGTGCCGATATTGTCGCGTTTAGCGATTTCGTACACTTTCAAGATGTTGTCGTAAACGCGTTTCGTTTTCTCGAAAGCACGCTCTGGAGAGTAGCCTTCAAGCTCAACGAATACGTTCATCAATCCACCCGCGTTAATTACGTAGTCTGGAGCGTACAAGATGCCCAATTCTTTCAATTGGTCACCGTGACGAGCTTCAGCAAGTACGTTGTTTGCGCCACCAGCGATCACTTTAGTTTTGAATTTAGTGATAGATTGATCGTTTACGATCGCACCCATCGCGCAAGGAGCTAAGATATCGCACTCTTGGAACAAGATTTCGTCTGGGCTTACAGCTTTTGCACCCATAGTTTCAGAAATCTTCTTCGTGCGAGCCATATCGATATCAGCTACGATGACTTCAGCGCCTTCTTCTTTAAGGTATTTAACAAGGTTTGAACCTACGTTTCCAAGACCTTGAACCGCAATGCGCATACCTTTTAGTGAATCTGTGCCAAATTTTTCTTTAGCAGACGCTTTGATACCCATCAAAACACCGTGAGCTGTGTATGGAGATGGATCACCAGAACCACCGAAATCCTTAGGGATACCAGTCACCCAAGGAGTTTCCATATAGATATGCTCCATATCTTGAACAGAAGTACCAACGTCTTCAGCCGTGATGTACTTACCATTCAAAGAGTTCACGAATTGACCGAAAGCTCTGAAAAGGCCTTCAGATTTTTGAGTTTTAGAGTCACCGATGATTACGGCTTTACCACCGCCCAAGTTCAAACCTGAAGCAGCAGCTTTATAAGTCATACCTTTAGAAAGACGAAGAACGTCAACCAAAGCTTCATCTTCATTTTTGTAGTTCCACATACGAGTACCGCCCAAAGCAGGACCCAAAGATGTATTATGAATAGCGATGATTGCTTTAAGACCTACAGCAGGATCGTTACAGAAAACGACTTGTTCGTGGTCACCGTGCTTAGAGATAACTTCAAAAGTTCCCAAGGTAAATTCTCCTTCAAAATATTAACGCCTCGGGATCATTGTTCCAATTGAGTAAAAAGACTAGCACTTACGCTCAGTGCTAGATGCGGCGAGCTAAGGATGACCTTTTTCGGAATCACATTGTTTCCAGCCCCACTCAGCACCAGACGTCTGAGAGGCTACAGTCCAATCGATATCGGCAATCCACTCGGCGAGCTTCTTTCGAGCACTCATACAGCGATTATTAGACCAGCCAGGAATACCGCAGAGCGATCTTTGAGGTCGCGTCTGAGAAGGAGATAGTTTTTCTTTAAAATACAAGTCGTCATCCAACAAGGTGCCTTTGTCGAATGTGCCATTCTTATACAACGTCATGGCGTCATATTGGATCGTATCCTCACCCAACTGCTCAACCGCTGGATCTGCAGGATTTAATTCGCTTTCCTCGATGACGTTATTAATGCGCTTAAAATCTCTTTCGCCAAATTTTTCTTTAAGTCGCACTTTTCGATAGGTACGAGCAAATGCACCGACTATTTGCGAACTCAGAGTCTTCCCAACGCCACATTTTTGAAGCTGACAGCCAAGATAAGCTCCCATGTACATGTGATAGTTCTTTGCCGGCAACCCCACACTGCCTTTGTTAGGATATTGTAGAAGACCGATTTTCTTTCTAAAATTCTCGTCAAGGACGGGCCCTGCAGCGCCAGGTACATAGAGAGCTGAGTTGCGACCAGGGCAATAGAGTTTCGCAGCGACTAATCCCCCGCCAGAACTACATCGTGACTGGTTCATTTGATTGAGTTCATTCGCAACAATAGCCGCTTCCGCGTTTGCTGTGTTTTTTGCATTTTCGGAGACTGTCGCTCGCTGTACTTCCATC
>JAGIAF010000365.1:2862-3079 GCA_017745015.1 Bdellovibrio sp.
CGCAAATTATCCAACTTGTCGGTTTTGTTAAGAGGAAGCTCGAAGGATGGCTGTCTATCATCATTGCCACAAATAGCGATCACTTCTAGAGCCCTTGAAGGTGATCCTCCGCTTGCTTCTAGTGCTAGATCGTAAATGGAATTTGTCTTAAGGTCCTTATTGCGACCTTCACCGGCCACATCACTTAAGTTTGCTCTCTTTCCGAGAACATCAAAAT
>JAGIAF010000366.1 GCA_017745015.1 Bdellovibrio sp.
CATCGAACCAAGAATCGAAGATCAAACCACGCGGAGTGAGCGTGCGATCAGCCTTCGGTGGCGGAACTTTTTCAACGATCGCTTCCAAGATATCAGTGATACCGATTTTCTCTTTCGCAGATGCGTGAATGATACCTGTTGTATCAAGACCTACTGTATCTTCAATTTGTCGTGCAACGCCCTCTGGGTCTGCTGACGGCAAATCAATTTTGTTCAGTACAGGAATGATCTCAAGATTATTTTCCATTGCGAGATATACGTTCGCAAGAGTTTGCGCTTCCACGCCTTGAGCTGCATCGACAACCAAGATCGCGCCTTCGCAGGCTGCAAGAGAACGAGAAACTTCGTAAGAGAAGTCCACGTGCCCCGGTGTATCGATCAAATTGATCTGATAGTCGTTGCCGTCTTTGGATTTGAAATCCAAACACACGGTTTGCGCTTTGATCGTGATCCCACGCTCACGCTCAAGTTCCATGTTGTCCAAGAACTGTTCTTTCTTTTCACGATCGGAAAGAGAGCCAGTTACGGAAAGAAGACCATCCGCCAAAGTAGATTTGCCGTGGTCGATATGAGCGATAATTGCGAAGTTACGTATAAACTTAGGATCCATTTGCGCCATTATATAAAAGAAGCGCCGAGTTGCTAGAGACAACTCGGCGCAATGAGTTTTTCTACACTCCGACTCCGTCGGAGTACAAAGTCTACTAAACTTTGCACCCCAGGGTCGGTTCACCGAAATATGCGGGACTATGAAAGTGCTTTTACCGCCGCTTTCAATTCTTCAACCTTGTTCAATTTCTCCCATGTGAAGCCTTCTTCAGAACGACCGAAGTGACCGTACGCCGCAGTTTGCGAATAGATTGGTCTCAATAGATCCAAATCCTTCGTAATGCGAGCTGGGCGCAAATCGAAGCACTGACGAACTGCTTTTTCAAGCACTTCAGGGCCCACTTTGCTTGTTCCGAAGTCGTTCACAGTGATGGAAACTGGTTCCGCAACACCGATCGCGTAAGCAACTTGAAGCAAGCAACGATCCGCCAAGCCAGCACCCACGATATTCTTCGCGATATGACGAGCCGCGTAAGCCGCTGAACGGTCTACTTTTGAAGGATCTTTACCAGAGAATGCGCCACCGCCGTGGGCACCGTGACCACCGTAAGTGTCTACGATGATTTTACGACCCGTCAAACCAGCATCACCCATTGGGCCACCCGTTACGAAACGGCCTGTTGGATTGATGAAGAATTTCGTTTTAGCGTCGATCCACTGAGCTGGAATTGATTTTTTGATCAACTCTTCAGTGATGAATTCTTTGATAGTTGCATTGGAAACGTTGTCAGCGTGTTGAGTAGAGATCACAACCGCATCGATACGTTTTGCAAGGCCATTTTCGTACTGAACTGTTACTTGGGATTTAGCATCCGGGCGCAACCAGTCTACTTTGTTAGCTTTGCGGATTGTTGCTAAGTCCTTCACAAGTTTGTGAGACATAGCGATTGAAAGAGGCATCAATTCTGGTGTTTCGTTTACTGCGTAACCGAACATCAAACCTTGGTCACCAGCACCTTGATCGTCAGACAAAGTCTCTTTAACACCGACTGCGATGTCTGGAGATTGTTGACCAACGGCTACCGTCACTGCGCAAGTTTTGTAGTCAAAACCTTTATCAGAGTGGTCGTAACCAATACGTTTAATCACATCACGAGCGATTTCTGAAAAGTTCACTTTTGCAGAAGTCGTGATCTCACCAGCAACAACGACCAAACCTGTAGTTAGCAAAGTCTCGCAGGCAACGCGACCTTTTGGGTCTTGAGCCAAGATAGCGTCCAAAACGCCATCAGAGATTTGATCGGCCATTTTATCCGGATGGCCTTCAGAAACAGATTCACTCGTAAAAAGATAGTTTTTCACTTCTTATTTTTCCTTATGGAGAAACTGTCACACCCTAACCGGGGCAGAGCGCGACAAAGATTGTTTAGAGACATTTTAGATCAAGTGGGGACCCTATCAAACTCACTTTTTAGGGTCAACTAGAGATCAGAGACGCTGAAAAGGCTGACTCGGGTGCCCTTGTTGTCAGGGTCCACCTCTTCGCAAATACTGTGGATTTGAAGGCTGCCGTGGGCTTTCTCAAGATAGTGCTTCATGAGCAAAAGTCCAAACCCGGTACCTTTTTCACCAGAAGTTCCCACTATTGAACGAAGGGCCCCTGCGCTTTCCCACTGACTGATTCTTTCTGGAGTAATCCCAGGGCCGTAATCGCGAATGATCAACTCAAAGTCATCGCCATGGGCCACACCGGAGATCCCGATTCGCCCGCCTGGGAAACTGAATTTGATCGCGTTAGAAAGGGCATTACTGACTACATGGGTTCGCAAGCTCAGTTCATCACCCAAAACCCGAACGTTCATTAAATCCGGAGCAATATCCAGATGAAGACGCTTTTCTTTGAGACGTTCTTCAAAAACCAACGCCACCGACTCAAGTATACTCTTCAAAGAAACCGGCAAGAGGTTCAAACTCAAACGACCCGAATCAGCAGCATCAAAGTAGCGCGCATTCTCGACCGTTTGGCGAATTGTGCTAATCGTTTTTTGATTGCGAGTAAGATCTGCGCGCAATTCCGGGTGCTCGTTAAGTAACTTGTTTTGGGTAAATTCAACAGAGGCCAAAGGATTCAAAATATCGTGAGTGATGGCTCTGAAAAGCTGACGGATGTGGCTGTTTTTAGCAGAGATTTTATTGTGATAGAAATAGCCGAGCTCAATAAAGAACAAAGTAAAGCCACCCACCAAACCGATCAATCCCAAGCCCACCATGAACTGCGCAACCACACGGCCTTCTGCGCTTAACTGACTGGCTGGAACCAATTTTTCCTGCTGCAGGAAGAACATCAAAATATATTCTAAAGAGCAGATGAAAATCCAAGTCAACGCATGGGTCTTATTGGTCAAAATCCCTACGATCATCGGAAGGACTGCAAACCAAAGGAGGGTCGGCGAATAAAAGCCCCCAGTAAAATAAGAAAAAGAGAACTGAAATACAATTCCGGCGGTCACCATGGTGT
>JAGIAF010000367.1 GCA_017745015.1 Bdellovibrio sp.
CTTCGGTGTTACGGTGGACCAACCGCAATCTCACAAGCTTTTGAATGCCTATTCCGAGCTGCCTGGAGCTTTTCTTGATACGGCAAATATCTATTCCCTGAATAATCCAACGGGGCCGTTCCATGAACGAGGCCAATCTGAGCAGTTCATCGGTGAGTGGCTAATGAGCTCAGGCAAGCGTTCTCAGGTTACTTTAGCGACCAAGGTTATGAATGATATGGGCGACGGCTATGCCGGCCTATCTGCGAAGTCTATTGCCTATCAAATTGATCAATCCCTTCAAAGATTGCAAACGGACTATGTCGATCTTTATCAGATTCATGGATTTGATGATGAAGTTCCAGTTGAGGAAACACTTGCAGCTCTGAACGATGTAATTAAATCCGGCAAGGCTCGTTATATCGGCTGCTGCAATATGAACTATGAGCAAATCAAGAAATACCAGACATTAGCAGATAGCATGGGATTAAAGAAATTCATTTCCTATCAAAACTCCTACAATCTCATCATCAATCACCGTCTACGCAATCAGTATGGTGTGTTTTTATTGAACGACGAAGAAAGCCAGGAACTAGGAATAAGCTTGATGGCCTATCGCTCCCTGGTAAACGGCTTCCTTGCTGGAAAATACAAGCAAGGCCATCAGTATGAAATGCTCTCTGACTCACAAAAAGCTGTTGAAAGAAATTGCTTCAACGAAAACGGCTGGAATCTTTTGAATGTTCTAAAGGAAGTTGCGGAGAAGAATAATTCCTCCATCATGCAAACGACTCTTGCAGCCTATAGACAGGATTCCCGCGTCGGCGTTTCCCTGGTAGGTTTTTCTAAGATGGAGCAAATTCACGAGGCCATTGCCTCATTGGAAATTGAACTTTCGATCGAAGACCTTGCGCGCATTGATGAAGCGTCGGCGAAGCTAAAGCTTCCTGTTGCCTAAATGGTGCATGAAAATGTTTCTACAAAAACCTATTTATCAGAAACTTTCTCCCTGTTACGGGGATCCAAAACCGCCCCGGCAACAGGTAGTAAGCATTTACATTTTAAGGGACGCTAATAACAATCTTTCCGCGGGCTCTTCCTGATTTGGAATAATCCAAAGCCTCCTGAATCGCAGAAAGCGGGAATACTTTATCGACAACAGGATGAAGCTTCTTTTGCTCAACCAGTTCTTTGATCTGCTCAAGCTGTGGTCCATTTGCCTTCATGAAAAGAAATCTATAATGAACTTTCTTCGCCGATGCGAATTTATTGACCTTGAATCCCACCATTCTCAGGATCAAACTCTTAACAACTCCAAGACCCATATCTTTCGCGGTATTATGATCAGGATCTCCCGCAATCGAAATAACCCAGCCGTTGGGTTTTACTGCCGTAAAGCTGTTATACAAATCCTGGCCGCCCAAAGTATCAAACACCAAATCTAAATCACTCAACACCTTCCACGGGTCTTGATTTTTATAATTGATGACGTGATCTGCGCCTAAAGATTTAACCAACGATTCATTCTTCTCGCTAGTCGACGTCCAAACCTCAGCCCCACGCAACTTTGCCAATTGAATAGCGAAAGTACCAATTCCGCCGGAGCCCGCAGGAATAAAAACTTTCTGTCCAGCTTGAAGTTTTGCGGTTTCAAAAGTTTGCCATGTCGTTAAACCTACAAGTGGAAGACTTGCAGCTTCTTCAAATGAAAGGTCACCTGGCTTTAAGGCTGCATCGTCCTGATCGATGGCGATGTATTCTGCGAATGTTCCAATACGTCCCCCACGGGGACGAGAGAAAATCAAATCTCCCTTTTTGAACTTGGTAACGTGCTTTCCGATTTCTACAACTTCACCAGAAACATCATGTCCCAAGATCATAGGAAAGGAATACTTTCTTAAGAACTTAAGTTTTCCCTCTTTAACTTTGAAATCAATGGGATTTACGCTCGCAGCTTTGATTCGCACTAAAATGTCGCGGTCTCCAACTGTTGGCATTGGAAACTCACCAATTTTCATCTTTTCGGTGTCACTGTATTTATCGATATAAGCAGCTTGCATATGAAAATACTCCTTTTAGAAAAACCGAGCTCTATAGCTGGTGTCGTAACTTGTTTTTTAGAAACTTCACAAAAAGCGAGGCTCTTTGCGAAGGACCGATATTTTTATAATAAACAGCATGAATCTCTTCTTTAATCTCGAGAGTTTGCGATTTCATGACCTGCACAAGCTCACCAGAACTGCGCTCCGGACCAGTCATAAAATCAGCGAGGCAAGCTATCCCTGCTCCAGCTTTTACAAGTTGCAATAGAGTCTCACCACTTGAGGCCGCCACAAATAAATTCTGCGCAAGAAATTGCCCGCGGTCATCTTTGATCGGCCATAAGTTTAATTCTTTTGGAGCCGTGAATCCAAGCAGTCGATGCTGACTCAATTCCTCGGCCGTCTTTGGATTGCCATGCTTCTTTAAGTATTCCGGACTAGCCAGAAGACGACGACGACTTGCTCCCAGAAAAGTTGCTTTCATTGTGGAGTCTTCTAACTTTCCAATACGGAAGGCGACATCAATTCTTTTTTCAAGCAGATCGATGACCCGCTCGTTACTATGAAGCTCCAATTGAATCGCGGGATACAATGCTGTGAACTCTTGAATGTAAGGAACAATTGCATGAAGAACAAAGGGCGAGGCGGAATCAAGTCTGATCACCCCCGAAGGAGCATTTCCTTTGTCGCGCATTAAGTCCTCGGCCATCTCAATGCGGCTCATGATGTCGCGAGCATGCATTAAAAACTGCTCTCCCTCTTCTGTCAGATCCAGACGTCGGGTGGTTCGGCGAAAAAGGCTGACTCCCAACTTTTTTTCGAGTCTTCCCAAACTACGACTCAAGCTAGAAAGAGTTTGGCCCAACTGATCGGCGGCTTTAGTTATAGAGCCGCTATCAGCTATGGCTGTAAATATCTGAATCTCCTCAAAGGTCGTCTTCATTATTGCTCCTGATGCAATAATATATTGAGGATTTATGTCTTAATCGGCAATTAAAAAATAGCTATCATGGGG
>JAGIAF010000368.1 GCA_017745015.1 Bdellovibrio sp.
AGTTTTTCATTCTTTACCTCCGTAGCGGAATCTGGAAGTAACTTACCACGACTTTTTCAAAGTGATTTTTGAGGTTTTTCACAGGACTCAATTCAATCAGTGAATACAAAAGAAATACAGTTATTGCGCTCTAAACACCTCAAGAATGAGAGCAATTAACGCTCCCGTCATCCATCTCGATCAAAGTGTTCTCGTTGAATGTTCGAGGAATAAGAACTTCAAAAACATCTCGCAAGAAAAATTTTATTACAAATAAAGACAACATCCTGCGCAGGAAATTTTCAGAACGTCATAGCTATCGCCGTCAAAAAAATTTGAATTTCATTTGCTACTACGGATGTATTCCATTTTTCAGATTGTAGCATTAAGCCATGGCCGACTCCTGGAATTACAGTAGCCTTATTCAGCTTATTTTTTTGCTGCAAAATAGCCTCATGGATTTTCGAAAATGCCGGAAGTGGAGTGAAGTGATCTTCAGCTCCATTTAAGGCAATGATAGGTATGTTCAACATAGCAACAATGTCACCAGTTAAAATTCTGTTCATTCGAGACAGCCAATAACTAACTGGATGAGAGGCCACAAACATCTTTCCGGACACTTTTGAGTTCTCAATATCTGCCAACCACCTGGTCCATTTATCGATTCCAAGTTGCATTTTTATTCGCTCTGAAATGTCCTGATGGCTTGCGACTCTCAAAACCAAAGCGTCGATACTATTTGTTCTTGTTGCTGCTTCAGCCGCTAGAATTGAGCTTTCACTGTGCCCAAGAATAATGATCTTACCAGAAGATTGCTCCTTGAAATGATCTGCAAGAATAACCAAGTCATTACGAAGATCATCAAAAGTGACACGTTTCCAATCGCCGTCAGATTCGCCACAACCATATTTATCGTAGACAGCGGAGCTCCAGCCTAAGTCGCTGAGCCAAACACATATATCTTCTAGTGTTTCATCATCTACAGAACGAATCTCACCGCTTCCGGTTCCCAAAATAACAACTCCATGGGAGTGGTTTCGAGATTCAAAGAGTTTAGTCCATAACTGACGACCTTTAGGGCCGATCATTTGATATGTAGTCTTCATGTCTTTAACTTTTGCATGGGCGTGTCGAGAGTCAAGAATCCAGCACCAAGATATTCGACTTCAGGCTCTTAAAGATTGGTTTTTGAAGCAATGCGCCTTTTAAAAAATGGTGCGACTGTTAGGCTGCTGTTCTTCGAAAGGTACTCATGAGACTTATAATCGCCATTCTTTTAACGTTATCAGTTGCGCACTCTAAAGAAATTGCATTGACGTTTGATGATGCTCCTGGCGACACGACACTTCATTTCAAACCAGAGCAACGAACTGACGAGCTAATAAGAAAACTTAAGGGATTAAAAGTCCCTCCTGTGATTATTTTTGCAAATCCTTGTAATGGAAATGGTCCGAAATCAAATTTCGCTCAACTGACGAAATTTAAAAATGCAGGACATATTATTGGTAATCACACCTGTACTCATCCAAGATTTGATGATGTCGGACCAGATCAATTTGTTGCCGATACAGTTAATGCTGAAAATATTATTGGTAGCTTAATGGGAGAAACAAAATACTTCCGATATCCTTTCTTCAACGAAGGAAAGATAGTAGCGGCACGTGATCAGTTCAGAGCGTGGTTATCTTGAAAATGAAGATCCATTTTTCTCAAATCGAATCAACGAGGCAAAAAAACAGAATAAGAAAATAGATTATGAGAAAGTAAAAAATCTTTTTTTAAGGCATATTATTGATGGAGTTGAGTTCTACGATAAACTTGCGACCGAAACTTTAGGACGTTCTCCGAAGCATATCATTCTCCTTCATGATAAGGATGCTACGGTTCTATTCATTGAAGATCTCGTTCATGAACTTCAAAAGCGCGGTTGGACCTTTGTTGATGCTGCGGAGGCGGCTAAAGATCCACTATATTCAATGAAGCCCAAGAACGTAATGTCTACGTACGGCATTCTCGCCCAAGTGGTTTACGAAAAAAATGGATCGTTTAAGCCGTATTATGACTTTGACCATCTTAAAATAGATTTAGACTCGACTCTTGGTTTGAAGTCGAAGAAATAGCAGATCGCTTGTGATCTGCTTCGCACGGAAGGACAAAACGTCTCTTCCGTTGCGGAAGCTATCGGTTATGAATCAGAAAGCGCTTTCAGCGTTGCTTTTAAGCGCGTGATTAAATGTCGTCCGGGGCAGTATCAAAGGCAAAGTGCTCTTAGATAAACTTGGTCTCTTTTAGCGAAAGTCCCTGAGGTCCCCAAAAACCAGCGAATCATAAGATTTGCATTCGAATTATTTCATTTAGGCGAAGAGGTTGGAATATTATTTCGCCTCGGGAAGCAGGAGAATCTTAAGATACACGGTGTTCTTTCAACACCCCAAGTGATCTTAAGCCACAGGCCAAGCCAAGTTTCCGTCTCAACTTGAGACTGTCAGAATTATCGACAGTGACGGCCCCTGGAGTGTCACTGTCTCATCATGAACTATGCCAGCCACCAACCTATTGGGGATGAAGTGGCACAGAGGGTGCTCTTGTATCTAGTAAGAAACGGGAGGCCCACATGGACTTCACAGATAAGAAACTTGAAATTGCGATCCTTACGATGGCTGCGGTCTTAGTAGGAAGCCTTGGATATGTGCTTAAATCTCCTGTTCAGTCGGCAATTCAAAATGCCGAGATCTCTTTTGAGATGGTTCGCCCTAAATCGTTCTTGGCAGCTTTGTTTGACCTTGGCGATCGCGAAGTTTCTCGTAAATACGTAAATCCATTTGATAAGAAAAAAGACGATAAAACGGCAGCGGTAGCTCCAAAAGGTACGGAAATCCCGAAACCAGCGGCAGCAGCAGCTAAGGCTATAGCTAAAAAAGCTGATGATAAGAAAAAAGAAGATGAGAAAAAGCCCACTGTAGAAATGAACGTCGTTTCTGCGGCTGAAACAAATCGTATTGCCGATAGCGATATCGGTTCTGGTGGGGCGAGCGCGGCTGACGGC
>JAGIAF010000369.1 GCA_017745015.1 Bdellovibrio sp.
AAAAGTGCATTATCATCCGGTTAAGTACGAGCCCTACGAGTGTGGTCTCCCTTCTCTAGATAAAAAAGATACGAAGGTATCCGTTAAGTTCTATCTTACGGCGATCCTTTTCATTCTTTTCGATATTGAAATTATCTTTATGTACCCATGGGCGACATCATTCCGTGATTTCATCGCTTCAGGCCAGGGTGCATTCGTGTTCGGATCAATGATGTTCTTCTTGGCTGTGTTCATCTTCGGTTTGTTCTGGGAAGTTAAATCAAAAGCATTGGAATGGGATTAATCAATGGGAATGGGTAAAGATTCATTCGAAATTATCGTCAACGGGCTTAAGCTCGTTGTTATCTTTTTGATGATGGTTCAACTCGTGCCGATCCTAGTATGGGTTGAGCGTCGTGGTTCTGCTTTCATTCAAAATCGTCTTGGTCCGAACCGTGTTGGTCCTTTGGGATTGATGCAGTTGTTGGCTGACGCCGTGAAGTTCTTGACGAAGGAAGCCTTTGTTCCTTCAACAGCAAAACCATTGTTGTATTATGCAGCACCGGTATTTGCGTTGATTCCAGGTGCGGTTGCGTTCTCTGCGATTCCA
This sequence comes from Bdellovibrio sp., assembly GCA_017745015.1. Taxonomy (GTDB): domain Bacteria; phylum Bdellovibrionota; class Bdellovibrionia; order Bdellovibrionales; family Bdellovibrionaceae; genus Bdellovibrio. The sequence goes on from JAGIAF010000369.1 coordinate 590, forward strand.
ATGTCGACGCCACTGACTGTTGGTACGTTTGAGTTGTTCGGTCAAACATGGGGTCCGTACACTTTCCTAGTTCAAGGTTATGACATCGGTGTAGGTATCGTGTTCATCTTGGGCGTATCTTCACTTGCTGCTTACACATTGTTGATGGCGGGTTTTGGTTCAGGAAATAAATACTCTTTGATGGGTGCATTGCGTGCTTCCGCACAAACGATCTCTTACGAATTGGCTTTGGGCCTTTCCATCGTAGGCGTGATCATGATGTACGGAACATTCCACTTGGGCGACATGACGGCTGCTCAGCAAGGTACTTTGCATTTCCAATTCATGGGTTACACAGTGGCAGCGAACTGGCTTCCAAACTGGGGTATCTTCTTCCAACCACTTGGTGCTTTGATTTTCTTCGCAGCTACATTTGCAGAATCCAACCGTTTGCCATTCGACTTGGCAGAGGGTGAGTCTGAACTCGTTGCGGGATTCCATACTGAGTATGGCGGTTTCAAATTCAACATGTTCTTCATCGGTGAATACGGTCACATGATGATCTCTGCGGGTTTGATGTCGATCTTCTTCTTCGGTGGTTACGGCATTCCGTTTGTATCTGTTGATCAAGTTCACCAATGGGCTTCGACTGTGACTGCAAATGCAAACTGGGCAAACGCTTTGGTTTCATTGATTCACTTCCTAGTTTTCAACGTGAAGTTCTTCTTCTTCCTTTGGGTGTTCATCTGGGTTCGTTGGACTTTGCCACGTTTCCGTTATGACCAATTGATGGATTTGGGATGGAAAACAATGCTTCCATGGGCATTGGCAAACACTATCATCACGGCCTTCGTGATCTACTTGGCATCTTTGTAAGGAGATAAAAAGTGACAGCAGACGCTTTTCTATTTTGGTTCTTAGCGATCGTTACATTGGGCTCTGGCCTGATGGTGATCCTTCAGAAAAATCCTATTTACTCCGCATTGAGCTTGGCGATGACGATGGTTGGTATGGCCGCGTTGTTCGTAACGTTGAACGCCTTCTTTATCGCGGGTGTTCAGTTGATCGTTTACGCCGGCGCCGTGATGGTTCTCTTCACGATGGTCATCATGCTTTTCGACTTGAAACAAGATATCCAAGCTTTCACTCGCGGTAAGCTTTCAGGCATCTTGAAAATCGCTTCTGTAGGTTTGCTTGCAGGCCTAGTAGTAGGTGCGATTGCAATGTCAGTAGGTCTTCTTACAGAGAAAACTACGGACAACCCAGTGTTGGTTGGAAATGGCATGGAGACGACTAAGGCTCTTGGTCAAATCTTGTACACTAAATATATCTTCGGTTTTGAAGCTCTTGGCGTTCTTCTTTTGGTGATCGCTGTGGGCGCAGTAGCTCTTTCTCGCAGCAAAGGTGGAACTCATGAACGCTGATTTCATCACTAATATCGGCCTTACACACTATCTTGTCCTTTCGGCGATCTTGTTCGCAATGGGTATGGCTGGTGTTCTTCTTCGCCGTAACGTGCTTGTTCTTTTGATGTCTATCGAGTTGATGTTGAACTCTGTGAACTTGACGTTCATCGCTTTCAGCAAATTCTTGGGCATTTTGGACGGACACATCATGGTGTTCTTCGTAATGACAATCGCAGCAGCGGAAGCCGCTGTTGGTTTGGCACTCGCAGTATCTATCTTTAAACGCTTTAACGAAGTGAACATTCGCTTCTTCGAGCACTTGAAAGGGTAGGCCAAATGAATCATGCAGTATTAATGGCCATTGTTATCCTCAGCCCACTAGTTGGTTTCTTGATCAACGGCTTCCGCTACAAAAAGCACTCTGCTAACGTAGCCGGCGTTATCGCCACTGTGGCTGTTGCTATTTCTTTTATCTGCTCAATCCTTCTAGTTACTGACCTAGTTTCTATGTCAGAAGAAACTCGTCGAATCGCGGTGAGCTTCTTTGAATGGATGGCAATTGATAAGTTCAAAATCAACGCGGGCTTTGTAGTCGATCAAATCAGCGCCATCATGATCCTTGTGATCACGGGTGTGGGTACTTTGATTCACATGTTCTCGATTGGTTACATGCACCACGATAAAGGTGCGGCGAAGTACTTCTCTTATCTAAATCTATTCATCTTCAACATGTTGTTGCTTGTCTTGGGCGATAGCTTGCTGGTGATGTTCGTAGGTTGGGAAGGCGTGGGACTTTGCTCTTACTTGCTAATCGGTTTCTGGTTCACAGATTCAGAAAAAGCAGCTGCCGGTATGAAGGCCTTCATCACGAACCGTGTTGGTGACGCCGCTTTCTTGCTTGGTATGTTTGTCCTATTTATGACTTTCGGAACTTTGAACTTCCACGAGTTGAATGCTTTGGCGCCAACGACTGCGGAAGCTTCTTGGATGGGTGCCGTGACTTTGGGAACAATGTTCTTGTTCATCGGTGCTACTGGTAAGTC
>JAGIAF010000036.1:0-3102 GCA_017745015.1 Bdellovibrio sp.
CTTCTGAGCAAATACGTCGCCCACCTGGTTGGAAGATCCTTCGTAAATAAACTGCATTGCCATCGCTGCCGCCCACGCGCGAACTTCGTCGACGTTTGCGATATCATCGGCCGTAAGCTTTACGCCGTTCTTCCAAATCTTAGCCTTATCAAGCGCGTCTAGAATGCGATCCTGCACGACCTTGTGGACGATATTGAACGTCGACCACTTATCAGGAAGATAACTAAGAATCTCTGGCTCATAAGGAATCAGATCATCATCCGTGCTAAAAAGTTTTAGTGCGGATGCATTTAGAACTGTGACTGTGTGAGTGATCTGAACCGCGTCGTCACCTTCGCCCATTTCCACAGTGATCACTTTCTCGCCTGGTGTCGCATAGACCCAATCAAGTTGTTTCGTGTCTGTGATAGAAATGAACTGAGGTTGATCTTCAGACGGCTTGATCTTGAGAGGAGCTTCGGTTCCATCTGAAACAAATGATTTGATGCAGCTGAGACGAGTCTTCTCGCCCGCGAACACCAATCTATCTGTGGCAATTAATGGAAAGAACGCCATTCTCGAGTCCAATCAAAAGGTTGGCGCAGCACCCTCAGGAGGGATTGGGTGCTGCACCGGAGGGGAATTATGGTGTTTCTTCAGCGTCCGTATCAACGATCGTTGCATCTGCAAGATCGATCTTAGTGACTAATGCTGATTTACCTGCAGCGGCGCCTTCTTGAGCCATTTGCAACCCACCAACGCCGTAGAGTTGGTCAATTGCCGCTTTACCGCCGTCAGTACCGAAATCGATATCATCCTGCTCTTTGTATTGCGGAGCTTTTTGGAATGCGATCGCAGCGCCAGTTTTGTGATAGATGTAACCGCCAGTTGTGATCTCCGGATGAAGCATTACCTTCAAACCCAAAATTTTACCGATCACACCACTTGGAATTGCAGACGAACCGTATGAGTCAGCGCGGATAAACTCTTTCACACGAAGTAACTTTTCTTCGTCGTCAAGACCAACAACATATGTGCAGTTTTCAAGGTCTACTTTTTTACCAAGTAGGTACTTACGAGAACTCAAAATACGCTGTTTTACTGACTCACCTTCTGCTGTAAAAGAGAAAATGCTATTCAATAAAGCGATGATTTTTGAGTCAACGTCCAGTGCATGGGTACCAGCAGCGTGCTCGACGTAAGCTTTCTTGATATCGATACTCGCTTGGTAGTCTGTCATCGAATCGATGATCCAACCAATGTAAGCATTCTGATCCAAGTTCAAAACGTCAAGAGCGGCTGTCAAACTCTGCTTATTACCAGCAGTACCACTCGGACGATTTTGAACAGCGAATTTATTTAAGAACTTAGGAATGGATACAGATTTTTGACCTGGCTTCGCGAACACAGTAAGGTCGTAAACCGTACCTGCAAGTTTCGCGTTTGCGATCAAAATATTTTGGACGATCTGGCCGATGATCTCATTCTTGCGGACCGCGTCCATCGCTGTATTATCAGTAACACCCATTTTATCTCCCGGCTCCTAGTTATGGAGCAATTGAAAGAGTCGACCTTGCGGCCGATGTTTTTGTTTTAATTTTTTAATTGCGCCCAAAGAGCGTCGTTTGGCTGCCCTTTAGTTTCAGTCGTCACACCGGGTTTAGATGCCGGAGGCGGATTGCCACCGTCACGAGGAGGATCAACTTGTTTATTAAAAAGGAATGGCTTGTCTTTCGCGAAGTTCTGAAGCTGGCCCACAAGAGCTTTGCTATCGAACTCGAAATCCTCGCCAACATTGAGAGAGGACATATCCATTGTTTTGAACGCCAACTCTGCATCTACACAGCCAAGCTTCTCTGCTTCACGCATGAACTGAGCTTTGACTACTTTTTCAGATACAAGCTTTGTCGTTTTAAGATGCTTTTCACGGGATTCAGCGAGTTGACCTTTGAGCTTTTCTACTTGCTCTTTAAGATTGCCACTTTGCTCAAGCTTTTCTTGCTCAAGAGCATCAAGGCGACCTTTCAAATCATCGAATTCCTTTTGAAGCTTTTTCTTCTCACCGAGAAGTTTGTTATGGCTATCAAGTGAAACAGTATCTTTGTTTCCGCCGTCTCCACCGGAGTCGTCGGTATTCCCACCGGGATTTTTATCTTTAGACATTCGATCTCCCTATCACTTGAACAGTCTTTGGAACTTTTTGTAATTGCTCAACTGTCTGCGCATTTCTGCTTTTACAGCGGACTGAAGGAGGTTCTTGAGATTGCCGGACACAAAAAGAAAGTGGAACTTTGAGTTAGAGTTGAGCTCATTGGCTATATCTTGGTTAGACCTAGACTCGCCGATCTCTGTGCCACTCGCGTTGCGGTACCGGGTGTGCATGCCTTCGAAATAGATCTTCACGCGAGAAAGCGACGAATCGATCTTAAACTTCATGGAGTCCAGAAGCTGCCCGGTGAAAGTCAGATTAGATTTCTTATTGGTTGACTGCCGTTCGACCGAGTTCGTTTTATTGCGGCCGTACTTATAGACGTACCTGTGCGAATCCCTTCCGTCTTTGCGAGTGAAGCTTTCTATCGTTTGATCTTTGATTCTGTCGCCCAAATAGGTGCGATGAGTGGTATTGTGCTCCGCCAGGTGTGAGCGTATATTACTCCACATTGGCGAGACCTCACCTACTTTGTAGTCGGAGTCCATTCTGCCAGCGGAGCGAACGCTGCCGCGAATGTACTTCACAGTCCTATCACCCACGGCATTGAGAATTACAGGATTGTTCTGGCAAGCTTTAAGAAAGCGCTGAAAATCCTTGCTAACTTTATCAACGCCTTTGATCTCTGCACTCTTAATCACTAGGCCTCCTCAAGGAGTTTCCATATTTGGTCCATTACTCGACGATCGTTATCTGTGTCTTTCTTTGAGGTCGTTGGTCTGAACTCTTCACGGATAACCTTTAGATCAGATTCAGTGATTCCAAAGAACGGACGCTTGGGCGCGACTCCGTCAAGCCAAGGGTGCCCTTCCATGCCGGAGATATGACCAAATGCCTTGGCGTTGTTGAGTTCATCGGTCCAGCCGATTTTGACTTTCCCATCTTTGTTTTTAATGATCGTCAGGGTGTCGAGC
>JAGIAF010000036.1:3112-16875 GCA_017745015.1 Bdellovibrio sp.
TCGCCCGATAGTTCGAGGTTCACATCATTTGACTTTCCCCAGGCATGGAAGATAAACGAGTTTTTATAAGACTCTGAATACTTCGCAAACGCCTTACCATTCACGTCTCTACCGTCGCGGGTTCGATCGACAATCCTATCAATGATGAACTGCCCGGCAGCTTCTGCCAGGCCTTCATCGTCTTTCACATTCACACCCAGAATCTCGTTAAGATCGAACTCTTGCGAGACTTCAGCTTGCGTTAGCTTCAGACCCTTTATCGCCATTGTTCACATCCTTCTGATTTGGATTATTGGGATCTTGCTCTTCTTCCTGATCCGGTTTTGGTTTCATTGCATCGATGATTTTCTTGCGCTCATAGATCTTCTTAAGAGCGGCAAGTGCCTGATCTTCGGTCATTCCGTAACGCTCCATTAGAACCGTAACGGCATCTGCAACACCCACCTTCATACGCCACTCAAGGTCCTTGTTTCTTTCATCATCCGTCTTGATCGACTCAGGCTTTGAATAGCTCACTGACATCGTGAGGTCTTTTGCCGCACCTGAGATCTTATACTTCTCGCTCAGATACTCAGTGTTGGTGTAAGTCGTGAGCCACAATTTGGTGAGTTCAAAGACTTCTCCCTCTGCGCTCTCAAACACAGAGAAGTCATCACGAGTCGCCTCGAAGCGATCAATCATCGCAAGTAAACGTTCAACGCCGCTGGAATATCCGGTATTAGAAGAGAGCGTTCCTTGAATTGCCTTGGTATCAATGCCGCGCGTAGTGAGGAAGTTCGCCAGGAGCTGCTCGATTTGCTTGATCACGCCCTCAATATCTGGTGTCGGAGTGACATACTTAAATTCCGTTTGCCCATCTTTGTCGGGATTTACTGGAATTCTAAGGACGCGATTTGGGCCCATTGTAATAATGGCCGGCATAGACTCCGGATCCCCAATGTATACTGCTTGCGCATAGCCCTGAAGGCGGCAGATATTCCAGAGGTCCGAAAGAGCAGCATTGTACTGAATCGTAAAATCGCCATCACACTCACCGGCCTCAACATAGAACTCGGAGTCCTTGTCGACACTGATATCTACAAATGGCATTTTGCGAATTGGGTTTAGCACCTTTGATGAATCGCCAACGATTAGCCCATCACCATCGCAGATGAAATTAAATGAATCCGACCAAACGGTATATCTCTCTTGAGACTTCTTCTCGCGCGCGCCGGTCGTACAAACAAAATATGCATATGGCTTTTCGCTATCTTCGGAATCGACAACCACGTCAAACTGGTGAGGTAGCAAAACTCTGACCTGAACCTTCTTGTCTTTCAAGATCACCTGAAGAACTGATTGCCCTTTATTGAGCTTGAAATACTCATTAGCTTTCTTCATTTTAGAATTAAGCTTGGCGTCTTTCAGGGCCTGCAAGATTACAGCGCCGTCGGTTTCATCCCCTTCACCCACAACGCGCTCAGGATCACTCATGTAAATACTAGCTTCCTGAGTAATCACGCGTTTGCAGATATTAATGGAGGACACGATTGGCATTGATTTGACAGTCGACTCATCAAACTGAGTTAGCAGATAGTCTCTAACATACTTGTGAAGATTATCTTTAAAGATTCTATAGCGCTTGTATGCGGCATCTTTTCTCTGCTTGTTTCCAGTCGACCTGAAGGACTCAATCAACTCAGCTCTTACCGCTGGATCTAGTAAATTTGGGTTCATTAAAAACCTGCTTTCTTCATAGCTTCTTTATGTTTTCTATCTTTGGAAGCACGCACTACGAAATAACCGATGGCAGTAGTAACGTGCTGATATGCGAAGGAATCGTCTTCGATATAGTCAGCGCCCTTCTTAAGTGCTGTGAGACGCATACCTTCCTCGAGGACCTTGCAGGACTCATAAACGAATAACCTGCGTACGTTCTCAACATTGAGGCAGTAGCCGTTCACCACGTTGTGGCGTTCACGCACCGGCGGATTGGCTTTAGGAACACACATCTCAAACGCGAGACTGCGACCATCTTTGGTCTTATAGTTCGCTAGAAACTTTTTAATGATGTCGTAATCAGAATGAATGCTGGCTGTTGACTTGTGTTCGCCGGTCGCATCTCCGTAGATCTTGAACTTCACCGGCATATCAAGAATGCCTTTGCTTGCGAGCTCCTCAAGAACATCTAGCGTGCGCGCACCCTCAATGATTGTTTCATGGAAAAAGTGAAACTCGTCTTTTGCTTCCAGGTACTGGCCAGCGGCGCAGCTCATGGGTTTGCCGACGCCGATATTAAAGTCGAAGCAAATTGCCACGGCTTGAGTCAGGTCCACTTCGTATTTGGATTTAATGTAGTTGTGGTCAGAATCAAACGAATGGTAGATACGTTCGTTGTCGATCTCAATCCACTCACCATAAAGCATTCGACGGGCCTGCTTTGGATCCAAATCGCGCTTAAGCTGAGCCACGTACTCGGGCGGTAAGAACGGATTGTCTTCAGTTCTTGATTTGTAAACGTGACGTGTTGGCTCTTTAGACAAGAAGAAATACTTGTATGCCCAGTGGCGAGGGCTATCGGGATTCGTAGCGCACAAAAGCCACTTCTCTTTGATATGCGGCAAGCGGCCGATACGTTGCTTCAGTTCAAAGAACGCCTGGGAGTCTTGCTCATCGTTTTCTGTGAGCTCCTCAATTACCGCCGCAGATAACGCAAGAGATCGAAGCTTTTTGAACTTCTTATCGGCCCACGATCTGGAAATAATTTGAGATCGATTCTTAAAGAAAATCTTTCCTGTGTTGGCCGTAACCCAGTAATCCTTCTTTTCTTCCAGGTTTTCGTCCATTAGATGCTCTAGGATCAACGCAAAGAGCGTCTCCTTAAGATCGGGAAGGGTTCGACGTCCGATCAATACACGGGCTCCTGGGTACATTAGACAGTGCTTGACGATTACGTGCGCGAGCAGCAATGACTTAGCGCTCCCAACGGATCCACTTAAAAGAACGTCATGACACCCTAACGAGTAGTCAAACTCCAGATCGATTCCGGCAATCACCTCTCCCTGGAAAGGAATGATGAAAGGACTAAATTCAGAGAATGATGGGGTGGACTTGCCAGCGAGCTCCATCACTCACCCTTCTTCTGTTCGTCGCGTTTTCGCTTAAACTCTGCAAGAGACTCAGGGCTGTAAGAAAGTTTGAAGTTTTCTTTTGAAGGATCTTCCGTTTTGATTTCAACGGCTTTGCGCTTCGGAAATAGGTACTGCATGAGATCGCGGTTTACGTCCGCTTTCAGCTCAAGCCAGAAGCCAACACCAGGGCTCACTAGCTTTCCGCCTTCTTCTGCCTGGGCGACTGCTTCTTGATATCGAATGTCACACTCTTGAGATACCTTAACGAGTTCAAGTGCTGGGTCGTGGCCGTGTTCTTCCAGCAAGTCAGCCAAAACAAGTGTTCGCTTGTTCGGAGTACCTGCAACACGTCCGCCGGTTTTTTCGCGCTTATCATCGCTCACAAATTACCCACACTCGAATAAATGCGGGGCCGTCTAAGAGTCGTCCAGGCCCCGCAGGATGAGCCGTTGTGGTCTCATCAAAGAGTGGACGCTCACAGTCCAAGCTAAACTATGGGAAAGGAAACGACTTTGAATTCAGAGAAACTAGAGATCTAACTTACCGATGTCCGTCAGTTCGAGGATCTTTAGACTTGCGTGATAAACGCGAGCTGGACCTTTTGATGTTCGGTAGTGAAGTCCCTCTGTGGTTGCTTTTTCATAAAGTTCAAATCGACTTGTTACGCCAAATGCGCGATAGATACCCTCGAGTCTCTCACGCGCACCTGTTGGCTTTATGTCAAAATGATCGGCGATCTTCTTGCGAGTCCACCCCTTCAAGACAAAGGGCAAAGTCTCGACAAGGTGTGGCTTCAAAATCACCGGATCCATCTTTGGCTGCAGCGGACTAACAGGCAGTGCTTCCATACTTACCTCGCAAGAGTGGCTTCATTTTTGTTTTACTGTTCTGAATGATCTGAGAGATCCGAGACTCTGTAAGGTCCATGAGCTTCGCGATCTCCGCCATACTCAGATCATCGTAATAATAAAGACGAATGACCGTTTGATGACGTGGCGGCAGCGTTAGTATTGCATCGATCACATCAAGCTCTGCCCGCGCGTCGTGGAGCTCTTCAAGTTGATCTCGCTTATTTATTTTGATGTATTCGCAAAGCACAGTTTTATCGGCGACCGTGTATGTCTCCGAATCATGGTCAGGTACAAAATTTAAAGCATCAAGCTTACGGACCTTACGATATCTCTCTAGAGTGATACCTGCAGACTTAGCAATTTCTGACTCTTGTGAGTGTGGCCCAAGCTTCCGAATTGCTTTGGCTACTTCCTTCATTACATCATTGTGCAAGCGGCCGCGTGGATCCAATCTGCGTAGTTCATCAAGTATCTCGCCCTTGATTCTATACTCAGCATAGGTTTCAAATTTTACTTTTTGATCAGGCGTGTATCGATCAATAGCATCTAACAGACCAATATTTCCAACTGAAATAAGGTCCTCAATATGCACGTTGCCGGGCAGTTTGCCTTTAAAGAATATTCCAGCGAGTCGATGCACATAAGGCTGATACTGCTGGAATATTTCGTCTCTGAGATTCTTCACGTTAAACTCGTCCATGAGTTAGTAGAAAAGATCTACACGCCAATCCGTGGCGGTTTATTTACTTTGAACCAATTGCCTTGAGCTGCTCTAAGCTTCCAGAGAAAACATTCAGATCACACTTGCCTACGATGCCAGGAACAATTCCTGACTCCGATGTTTGCAAGATTGTGTATGACTTCCAAGGAGCTGGAATCGCTACAGATGCGGGGCTATAATCTGAAAGCCACAAAGGATGAGACGCCAACCATTGAGGCAGCGGCGTCTTTCTATCTTTCATGTCCACTTCGTCAATGAACCATTTACCTGTGTAGATCATGCATTTCTGGCCGACGGTATTTAGGATATAATCCAAGAAAAGCTTCAAGCGTTTCACTTGCTCTGCTTCATCGATTTGGTCGTGAACTTCCCAGTCGCAATCGAGAACAAGATCAAGATCTATATGCTTAATTTTGTCATAGAAGAATTTAGCTTGAGCGACTGCATCTTTCCCAGGGCGGAAAAAGTGATAGGCACCGATCAGAAGACCGGCCGCTTTCGCAGCTTCGCAGTTGCGATAGAAGTACGGATCCAAATAGTTGGTGCCCTCAGTCGCCTTGATGTATACGAAGTCATAGCCTGCTGCCTTTACTTTTCTAAAGTCAATCGGACCACGATCATTGTTATGGTGAGAAACATCGATACCGTGAATAGGGCCGATCTTATCTGGCGACGTTGTCGGCTGCGACGGCTTAGTGTTCGCTGCAGATGATTCGGCTTTGGTATTTTGTGAATCGGACTTTCCAAAAATGGAAACGAGTAGCTCGATAAACCCTGAAAAGAATTGCTTCATTAATCCCCCTACTGGAAGACTAACGCAGTGTTTACTGATTTAAGGTGTCCGTTATTTGACCGTCTGGGAGTAACGATTTCGGAGTTTTGATTTTAAGTTTTTCGTGCACGTCAGCTGTTGCGTAATCAATCGCAATATATTCATCGAGTGTTTGAAGAGCTTTTAAAGTCCCCAGCGCAAGACCGTTATAGTGAGCTTTCTTTTCAGGACACACGCTTTCGTCGGAGATCCTTTGATATGCATCTGACGTCAGCGCGAAGTGTCTTCTTAGTACATCAAGATCTTTCATCGTTGCTTGGCCTTTTGTGTTTGAGCAGCTCGCGCATCTCGATCATTCGCATAAGGATACTCAATGCCCATCTTTTTAATCTTCTCAATCAAGGTGGTTCGGCCGATTCCAAGATGCTTGGCCGCCTTGTATCGACTTCCGCCGGCGATCTTCAATGCCTCAAGAATCAACGCACGTTCGCACTCTTGCACCTTTTGATGAAAGCTCATGGTCGCCAGTCCTTTCCGCACTTTCTACAAGCCAAACGCTCCCCGATGCTCCATGGCCCTTGCCCTTTTCCGGCAACGAAGATGCCATTGGAAAACTGATCGCCGTGGTAAACGTCGCGCGCGTACACGGCGATGAGTGCTTTACACTTTGGTTTTTTGCAAAATATTTTGTCGCCAGCTTGTGCGTAGATATGCATTGCCTAAATTTTAGCAATGCAAAAAAGCGCCGCCATTGAAACGTGCAGCGTTAGGACCTTTATGTTAGCTTCAGACAAATGCAAAAGTCTACTCGATGACCTTGATCTCGATAGAGGTTCAACTTAATGCGAAGACCGCGAACTGAGATATCAAGGATCCTCGCTGTCTGCGCTCGGTTATAATCACACGATCTCAACACATGAAGGATATAGTCGCGCTCAGCTTCGGCGAGGGTCACTATTGTTCACCTGGCTTTTCGAAGTTCGTGTATATCGTGTGAAGCTCTCGGCCAATTGCAAACCACAATGAGCACTTTTCCCAAAGGTAGCCCAGAAGAATAGCTGGCGAAAATACCACACACTCCAAATAACCCGTCCACTTGTATTTCACTTCTTCTCCTCCTGGCAGAAACCCTGAATGTCCAACGAGAAACGTTCGAATCTTTTCTTATAGTTCTTCAAAGCATTTTCACACTGGGCTTGATCTTTGAACTCATGCGAGTACGTGGACACACCATGACCCGCGAACGTCACGAGAATGAACATTGTAAAGCTAATCATGAGACTCCTCCTTGAATTCTATAACATTTGGCTCCTCAACATTAACCTCGGCTCCGCACTTGTCGCATTTATAATTGTGAGTCCAGACATCGTCTCCATCGGCAGTCGCAAAACAATCCACAGGATAGCTATGCATCAATCCTCCGCAATGACATGGCTCCGGACCGCCACAGCAACACTCCTTGCACTTCGAATCACCCTTTGTATGTTTTCCATAAATGCTCATGCTGCCACCCCGCCTTCAGGCACCGAATCTGCTTCTGCATAGATCGGATGATTGCGAACTTCCTCGCGATCGTACATCTTCCAATCATACTTAAAGAGCGGATTATGAGTGTTGCCCTTTAGATTATATTTGTGCGAAGAGACCGAGAGCTTAAAGAACTGGCGCACTCCATCTTCTGCTGGCGCTGCAACTTCGTGCGGCACCGTCGAATCAATACGCACTAGAGAGCACTCAGGAAACCAGTAAGCTTTTGAGCGATCAACCGTCGATTCCATTTCTTGAATTGAAATCATGTGATCGGGCGTGAGCTCAAACTTCTGCGCATAGAAAAGCGTTGGATCTTTGTCAGTCCAAATAAAATTAACATCGTCTGTGAGGAAGCCGTCACAGTGCAAACCCGGCCGCTTTTGAGGCGTGCCTTTTCGAACGTAAGAGCACTCATAGCTTAAGTAAATGTACTTCTCTTGCAGATTTTGTTGCTCATCGAAATTGCCGATAGCCTGATAGATCAGGGGTGACAAATGCATCAAGCTCATTGGAATACGCAGTTCCGTCCCAATCATCTTGATCGGGAGATAGAGCACGTACATTCCGTAGGCTGGATGGATGTCTCGAAGAACACCGAGGATCTCCGGGTCTGTTGTTTTGATTTTAGAACTTCCTTGTTCCTGCTTCATCTTAATCTCCGTTTCCGTGGTCTGCGTCCTCATCGAGCATCATTATGTTTAAGCCGATCACTTCTCTCACATGAAGCTTTCCTAAACACCTGTAAATCAATTCGCCGGCTTCCTCGTAGTGATACACTAAAAAAGCTACGTATAGAGATCCTTTGGAAAGTTGAACTCTGTCCGCTCCAGAAACAAAGTCGTAATCAACTCGTGCCACAACTCCCCGGCGCATGGTGTACCTATTCAGAAATCCCAAATCCACTTCAGCCACCATTCGCAATATCCGCCCCAGGCTTGTACTCATGGGGCGACAGAACAGCTTTTATCTTCTTTGTTACGTCGCTCTTGTTAAGGAATATCCCCTCGCGTAAAGCGATCGCCATTGCGGAAGCATAGGCATCTCTTTCGGCATGTGCCGCCTGGAGCTGTTCGCGTTCTTTGCCGATTGTCTCCCGAAGTGCTGATAAAGACTTGTCACGCTCTCCGATGATTTGATTCTTCTCCGCCACCTGCTGTTCCAACGTCACAATCTCATCTTGGCGAAATCTAGCTCCATCATTCCCGCAGCGAAAACGAATCCGAACACTACTCAGTAGAAAAACAAAAAGGATGACTCCTAATGCGACGCTCATTTGATCTCCTCATTGGTCGACCTTTCAATTAGCTTGGAATGCCACACCACTGTCGATGGCGCGCACCCCACGATCTTGGCGATCTGTCTGGTTGAAAGACCTTGATCAAGATGCTTTTTGAAATCTATGTGTGCGTATTTAAAAACGCGACCGAAGTGCTTTCCATCGGTCTGTCTTTTTTGGATTGATTCTTGTTGTCGCTTTCTTCGAACTAAACGACGACGGTCAATCATCTCCTGGTCAACAGGGCGATCGCACCACGGACAACAGTCGCCTGGTTTGATTGTGTCTTGGATACCCATTGCTACTGCCTCATTCCCAACAGACTCGGCATGGCCTTTTCTTGATAGCTCTTAGCGATTTCAGGAAGAACTAAGTCACCAACCGTTTGTCCATTTGGTAGAGCGATATGAGCCATGAACTCTTGCTCGAGCGTTGTAATGCCGGACTCAACACATTCAAGCTTAGCCTTAATGGCAAGAGCAAGGCCGCGCCACTTTGAGCGATTGGTCTGATCAACTTCATTCTGACCCATAATGTATCGTTTTTTATTTTGAGTCTGACCCTTTACAGCCAATGGAAGAAAGAATCGAATGCGACGTCCTTCAATATCAAACTGCACTAAAGCTTTTTCAACTTGCTCAGCAAATGCAAATCCACTCGCTCCATGCTTAGAAAGGATTTTGCGAATCTCTGCCTGGCTGCGATCAACCGGCACTTTTGTTTTCTCGGCGTATGCCATTATCTCTCCTATTCTGACCACTCAAGGCCTAGAAAAAGTTCCCTCAATAGGGCTCTCCGAAGAGAGCCCCGTTCAAAGAACTAACCGTGTGTCGGCCATGACCACGCGTTTGCTTGACGTGTAAGTGTTTGGTGAGGCACATCGATCATCGCTGATTTATTTCCAAGCGAATCGAAGACAACAAGATTCACGTTTCCGCTTTCTTGAATGCCAACAATAAGCGCCGCCTGGTGCTCGCCGTTAGCTTCGTGGAAATGCACGATACGGCCGACCGTTGGCTTTCTCGAAACAGGCTTGCCGCCGCCCTCAACCGGACTTGAGTTTTGTACCGTATCTTGCGGTACATTTTCTTTCTCAGTTTCAGCAGTCTTATTTTCTACAGGAGCTAGAGCTGTATTCACAGCCGTTTCATTTGCTACTTCTTGAGTTTCCATTTTCCCTCCTTGGGATTTGTAAAATTGGTTTTAGCGAAAAGGTTTGTTTCGTGGGTTGATCTTGTTAAGGATCCAGCCCACTAAGCAGACAAGCACTATCAGAGCGAAGACGCAGAGGATGAAGTTCACCATTTGCCCAAAATCCTCGAATGTTGTTCCCGTGAAATACCCATCAGGATATCTTCCTGCCATCGGGCTAGAAAATCCTTTGTTAGAGAAGCAGGAGACCGCGGAGATGAATCCGATGAGTGCTGCTCTGGATCCTTTCATGCTGGCTGCCCTGCCTTTGCTACGTTGTCGTTCATATAGCCAAAACTAAGAGCGCCAATCACCTGATCCTCTGGTATTGTGCTGCTACCGACACCTGCCGTATCGATTACGTAATATAGTCCATCCTTGTTTTTTTTGATTTCAACAACACGGCCGAAGATCTCTTTTGTCTTACCGGTCTTATACGCTACGATTTGATCTACATCGAACTTAGTTTCAATTCTTGTCATGGTGTCTTCCTTTACACGTTTGAGTAATATTTGTTTTTAAGTTCACGAACGTAAGCCTTCTTCTCACGTTTGTTTTCACGTCCACTTAGCGTCGCAAGCTTTGCCCTCTCGGCAATGGAGAACTCTGGCTTCGGCATTCCAAAACGCTTCGCCTTATATCTGGGTCGCTTCGTTGCTGGCTCAAACAAAGCAGTCATCACCGCCTTTAACATTTCGAAGCGCTTCACTATTTACCTACCGGCAGAATTGTTTCGCTCACGTCGATATCTTGAGGTGCAATCACTTGCGACACTTCAGGTTCCGCCCCCGATACCTCTGCTGTAAGCTCACCCGCCCACTTGTTGACAATCGCATCTACGATCAGCTTCGCACGCGATACCAAGCCCATCTTTTTGTAGATGTTCGTCAGGTGAAACTTCACAGTCTTCTCAGTAACGAAAAGCTGGTTGGCCACTTCTTTGTTTGAAAGGCCTTTTGCCACAAGCACCGCAACTTCCTTTTCGCGAATGCTGAGGTTTTTAAATCCCTTTTGCATAAATCCTCCTTGTAGACTTCTGTCTCGGATTTATGACATCACTCAGCAAAACTAGATTGCAGTCCTAACGCCGCGTTGTTCAACGGCGTTAGGTGTCCGTTATTTGACCTTGTCGAACTTTTCTTTCACCTGTCGAAACTCCGGGTACTCCTTCAGCCAGTTGGTCAGTGTCCCGTAGCTGACACCGATCACTCCGCCAAATGAGCAAAATGACCACTCGTCCTTCAGGTGTTGTTCGAGCAAGGCTACAAATGACGGCGAATATTTTGTTTTATATCGACCTTTGTTTGGAACCATGGCTCTACTTACCTCTACTTTAGACGTTGGTTGCGAAGTGGGCCGCGATGAGAATCATCACGACCACCCAAAAGACAATCTCACCCTGCTTCACGATGCCGCCTCTAACGCGCGCAAAGCCACCGCGGCTGCGAGATCTCTTGCGTTGAGATCAACGAGTTGCTTAGCGAGAGATTCGAGCTTCTGACGGCGATTAGGGGCCACGGAACAAATTGTATTTTCAGGGACTGCTTGATGAGATGAATTTCGAGCAACATCCTCGCCCCAGGTTTTAACCGGTCCATCAACTAAAAACCTTTCGTAGGTATCGAAAGATAGTTTTTTAAGAAAGTTCGCGCGATCGATAGATCTAGCCAGCTGAATTTTCATGGCCACGGTCTTTTTGATTACCAGACCACCCTTGCGTACGGCCGCAGGAATAGCGCCTTTTTCGATGTATCGACGAAGTGTAGTCTCGCCAATGTTGCCGATGATTGGAAATGCTTCCTTGATGTAAAGCTCATCTGTGCGCTTACCCATTTTCTTTGTAGATTTCTCACTCATTGCTTCCTCCTTGGATTGAGTGTTGATGTAAAAACTTAAGATGCTTTTTTTATTGTTCCGATGATTCCGACGAAGTCCTTCACGCCGTTTGCCTTGAGAAGCTCGGCATAGCCACGCTCTTCCGCGGAATAGCCATCCGGATCGTGGGCCTCCGATGAACTGGGATGCTCATAGTACTTTCGAGATACCGGTTGAACCTTCTCCGTAAAGAGCCATTTGTTTAAGACGATGGACCAAGACGTTTCTATTTTTGCACCGAGGTAATGCATCACCCCTTTCTCTAGGGTATTGATTAGCCACGACTTGTCCCCCCAATGATCAAGCCACGTTCTTTGAAGATTTTGTGGAACGTGGTTGAGTGCTGAGGATAGGGTTTTAGATCCAGAAAACTCCGGGATAGCCCCAAGCCCAGATTCTTGAGCGTTTAGATTTTCAAATGTGCCAGCTGCTGTGCCTTCGCCGACGGGCGAACCTTCCGGTTTTGGATTGCCCTGCCCTGCACTGCTTTGCTTTGCATTGCCTTGCTTTGCATTGGGCCTCTTGGAGCCTGCTTGAAGCTTGCTTGGCTTTTCATCCATAGCAGGCTTGGAGCCTGCTTGAAGCTTGCTTAGATCAGAAACCTTTTTCTTTAATGCTTGTCCACCTTTAGACGCACGAGCAATGTTGGCGGCCGCTGATTTAAGTTGTTTTTCGTTACCGTGAATTTTGTATACGTCGTCACCCTCAAGAGAAATAAACCGAAACTCAATGAAGCCCTCAAACCACTCTTCAGCCACTTCCGGTGACTTTGTTTTGAGATCGGCCCAGCTTAAGACTTCCTTTTTGGTGCCCGAGACTTTCACTAACTCCTGAGAATTGGACCATAAGCAAAGGACTGCTCCGGCCACCTCATGAACCGGCAATCGCTTTTCGTATGCCATTTTGTAAATTCGTTTCCATGCTTCTTCTTCAACGTTGACCCTCATGGCCTACTACCCCTCAATGATGCAAACAGCCGCTCGCCTTTCGAGCCGCATGATGAAAAATCTAAATTTTGATGTTACAAATGTGATGATCGGACTTGGCGAAAACCCTTTTCGCGAGCCATAGTGGTGACTTCAATAAGTACAATTTTAGAACAGTCACCTTTTCGCAAAGTGTGCCAGTTTGTCGTATATTGATTTTGACGAAACGAAGAGCTCCCCATCTAGATCGAGGGAAAACTCTTTCAAAACAAATACTTACAAATGATTTTCCTGTTGATGATAGATATAGTGGTGATCTCACCCCGACTCGAACGGGGATCTGCGGTTTAGGAAACCGAAGCTCTATCCTGTTGAGCTATGAGATCTCTTAGCTTCATTATGACTAAACTTGACTTTATTTCTTATCAGTAACTTGGCGCGCCATTAAAACTTGGTTAGTAATTAGGCATACAAGGTTGTCAAAATGCAAAAAATGATACTGATCATGTCCCTTTTATTTGCGACTCTCGCTTATGGCAAGTCCGTCCGCATTTTAGTTGAGGATAATTGGCCCCCCTTCGCAGCGGTACAGCATGGCCGCCCCATGGGCCTCTCTATTGACCTTGTTCGCGCCGCTTTGAAATTAGAAAATACAGAGCTGGAACTGGTGCAAGTCCCCTACCTTCGCTGCCTAGCCTTAACGGAGATGGGTGGCAAAGAAGCTGGCTGCTTCAACTCCGCCAAGAATGAAGATCTTCTGGCGAAGTACACGTTCCCCAACGAGTATCTTTTCCGCAGTCGAGGCATGATCGTTGGAAATCGGCTCTATGAAAAACAACTCAATCGTTCTGTGCGCAGCGTTCGGGACCTTGAAGGCAAAACAGTTGCCCTGCCAAGTGGATTCCCCTTTGGAAAAGAATTCGACGATAACAAAAAAATCCACAAGTACTTCACCGCTAACGACATGACATCGTTGAAGTTGGTGGAATCAGGCCGCGTGAAATATGCCGCCATTGATGAGATGGTTTTATACTACTACCTGGAGCGCAATCCTTCATTGAAGGAAAGCATTGTCCAAGTGATCGATCTGACCAACGAACCTATTTACGTTCATCTATCTAAGACTCATCCCGATTCGGCTGTAATTAAGGAAAAGCTGGATCGCGGTCTCGCCGCCCTTAAAAACTCTCAAGAGTATGGCCGTCTTTTGCAAAAATATTTTGGCAAAGACGTGCCCGTCGAGAAATTTAAATAATTACTTAGCTTTGAGGGCAGCATCGACAGCTGCTTCGGCGTTGATGAATCCCGCACCGTATTGATTCTTAGGGTTCGGTCCCAATGGCGTCGCTGTTTTCATCAAAATGCTTTTGATTTGCTGAGGTTTCAACTTTTTGTTCACTGATTTCATCAAGGCAATCACACCTGTCACATGAGGTGTTGCTTGAGATGTACCGTCCATTGTCGAGAAGTCACTCACCTGATCCATCATCGTGGCTTGCACGATTTTTGAC
>JAGIAF010000370.1 GCA_017745015.1 Bdellovibrio sp.
GAGCTAGCAACTTCGATAAATCATTTCACGTATTGGTCGGAAACTTCAGCCCATTTCAAAAGGGCCACGCGTTCTCTATTGAGGACGGTGAAGTCACAGTAAAGCTTACGTTCCGTGGTAATCGTGATCCAAAGGATAAGATTCTCACAGCGCAAGATATAGCGATGAAGATTCGCCAGGAGTGTCAGATGCCGGCGAACTTTAAAGGCAAAGGAATCAAAGGCGTCGATTCGGCGAGCTCTGTTCCTGAGCCTGTAAGTACAAACGACAATTCAATTATCGTGACGATGACGTTCAGCGTGCGCGCGATCTTTGATTTAGGAAAATAACAAAACTCATTTGCTCCCGAACAGGAGCCAGGAGATTCAATGGAATATCAAAACGTCGATAACGTTAAGATTCAGCCTATGCGGGTTGTTCTAGGTGACAACGTAAAGCAAGTTCAAAAACTTACATGCCGTGCGGACGTTGCCGGTGATCTTGCGGGCAAGTGGTTTGTTGTCCATACACCAACTGAAAACTATATGGTTTGGTTCAATTCGGGAACGGACGATGCTCCGGAGGAAGTCATGGGATGGACTCTGGTTGAAATTGTCTTGGTACCGGGAGATAGCGCCACTGCTTTGGCAGGCAAAATCGCAACTGCCTTGGGTGCTCTTGCAACCAAGTTCACAGCTGTCGCAAGCGGCCGCAACGTAACGATCTCTTGTGTTGCTGCAGGATATGCCCACCCGATGCGTGACGCGTGGGTGGACACTAACAAAGTGGGCTTTGCTTGCCGAGTTATGGTTTTGGGCTTCACCGAAGTCTCTGCTGGCGCGATCAAAGATACGATCGAGATCTCTGGCATGACTCCAAAGGTAAAACCGATCACGACGCATGCGACTGGTGAAACAGAGCAGGGTGAAGTGATCACTGGCTTTGATAAGCCTTCTTTGAAATTCAATTTCTACGAATTCGACGCTGAGGCAATCAAGCGCGCGATGATCATCTCCGGTGGTCAAACTGTACTTCCGGAGATCGAAGACGCTCAAGTGTTGATGGGTCACGGTACCGCGGCAATGGGCGGCTCTAAAACCACTGTTAAAGTGAAGCTTCACCCAGTTGATCTTGATGATGCTGACAGATCTATGGACTGGACAGTGTGGAAAGCGGCCTTTGCCGTGGACTCATTTAAGTTCTCCGGCACTGAGTTCGCTGACATTCCGGTTACGGCGAGTGTCTACCCTGACAATAAGAAACCTAAACCAATCCAATTCTTCGCTATCGGCGACGTAGTGGCTGCAGGTCTTTAATAAGGAGGGAGCATGGAAGGCTCTTTTGATATTGAGTTTAAGAGAAAGAAGTATCGTTTGAATATGTACGGTGAGGTCTTAGAGCTCACTGTGCCGACAGTCGCTCAGTTTGAGTCCTATCAGGCGAAGCTGAAAAATAAAGAGATCGATAGCTATCAAACGATGAAAGAACACTTGATGGAATTGGGAATGACTGAAGCTCAAGTTATAGCTTTGGATCAGGACGACTTCATTAAGTTGATCAGCTTCCTCAGTAATCCAAAAAAAAAGTAAGCGATCGAGCGCTTCAGATGGCCAAGATCCTCTGGTTTTACCCGGGGATCAGCCTCAGTCAGTACGGGAAGTTGGATCTTCAAACCCTGTCTGACCTTTGGGAGTCGATAACAATTATTGAGGCCCAGCAGATGATCAACCAACAGAAGGTCGTTATGGCGCCGAAGATGAAAGCAAAAGCCCGAGAAGAGTTCATACGCAGTCTTCACGAAAAGGCATTCCCATCCGTATTTGAGCGCGAACAAAGAGCGCTTAAGCCTGAGCAAATGACCCAATTCATCGGTAAAAAAGGCAAAGCAAATGGCGGAAAATAGCGATAATGCGACACTCGTCCTCGATATAGTATTTGATGATGGCTCGGTTCAGAAAGGCTTCGTTAAGCTCGAGAGTCTCTCCAAAACGACTTCAAAAAAAATCAAGGACGACCATAAGGACTTGAAGCTTATCGACTTCGAAAAGCTTCGTGAAGAAGGGACATCTGCGTTTACGGAGCTTGGCGGGGGGCTGGTCAAGTTCGGCTTTGCGGCCGCTGCAGTGGGTATTGTTCTTGGTTCGATCAAAGAAGCTCTAAATCTCGCGCAGGAAGGGGAACACATTCGAGCGATTAATTCGCAGTTCGAAGTGCTCACTCGTCAAGCTGGCATCGCCACGCATGAGCTTCAAGAAGGCTTGGAGCGTGCAGCCGATGGCCTGATAGGCCTTGACGACCTTCTGAAGGTAGCAAATCAGTCCATTATCAATCTTGGCTCAAGTGCCGCGCGTTTGCCGGAGCTCCTCGATCTTACCCGTAAGGTGACGGCGGTGATGGGCGGGGATCTAGAAGATCGCTTCCAGGCCATCTCACAAGCAATCGAAAACGGATCCCAGAAAGGCCTTAAGGCTCAAGGCATTATCCTTGATGTGGATAAGGCTTACAGAGATTACGCGAACACTCTTCTTCTTACCACAAGCGAACTTAATACTTCTCAGAAACAGCAGGCCCTACTAAACGCGGTTTTGGAACAAGGTGGGGAGCGATATAAAAACATCGACGCTACCGTTCAGCCGATGACCGACAATATCAAGCGTGCGGCCGTTGCCTGGAAGGAACTCAAAGACGAACTCGCAATCGGTGTATCTGGATGGGAGTGGATCGGCAATGTTGCCGAGGCCCTTCGTGACTTCGGAAAGATTCCATCTCAGCAAGAAGAGAATAAGTCTATCTTCGGTCTTCAGAGGGTGATGGCTGATCGCCTGAAGTCAAGTATCGAGGAACTCCAAAAGAAGGGCTCTGACCTTCGCGGGAGTCTATTTTTCGAAGAATCGACAAACGGATCTTCGTCGAAGATATCCCAGTTGCGTGACGAAATCGCAGATATCGACACCAAGCTTCCGCAAATGCAGAAGCAATTGGATGAATAC
>JAGIAF010000371.1 GCA_017745015.1 Bdellovibrio sp.
TATATACCTAGCTTGCGCCAAGCTGACCTGCCCACGTGCCTGGTCCAATGCCGCTTGATAAGGAGCCGGATCAATTTTGAATAGCAACGCTCCTGCTTTTACACTGGCCCCCTCAGTATAGTACCTCTTTAGCAAGATTCCCCCGACACGAGCGCGGACTTGAATATCGCGAATGCCCGACATCTGACCAACGTACTCTTTTGTGAGGGGAATAGTCCGAGGAAACACCTTTACAACGGTGACCTCCGGAACCAATGGCGGTGGAGCTTGCCCGACTTTCTTTGTGCAAGAAGCGGAGACAAGACCCAAAAAACATCCAACGAGCAATAATCTATTCATTAGAGACCTCTTCCGTGAGGAGTCCCAGCCAGAATAAAAATGAAAATGCTCGCAATAGAACTTACAACTTTTTAAGCACAGGCAAAGGTCGGATGTTCGTTGTGTCACTCCACAATTATCTATATAATTTTTGATAGATCGCAGAGATTGGGAGTTCTTCATGTCAAAAAAAATGGGCTTGGTTTTATCTGGCGGCGGAGCCCGCGGAGCCTACCAAGTAGGTGTTCTCTCGGCTCTTTACGAAATCAGTCTATCCTCTGGTGTTCCTCTTAAATTCGATTTCCTCTCTGGCGTCAGCGCCGGAGCAATCAACGCAAGTTCGCTCGCTTCTAATTGCGATGACATGAAAATTGCGACTCAATCCTTGGCCAAGCTTTGGAGTGAGATTTCTTTTGAGCAAGTTTTCTCAACGGACTCTCTGACCATGGGAAAAATCGGTTTACAATGGTTGAAAGAACTTTCCATGGGGGGATTTGCTGGAACGACTCCAGGCCGTGGACTTCTTGATACCACTCCTTTGCGCGGATTGATTCATTCCAACATGGACTATGAAAAAGTCCGAGCGAATATCGAAGCCGGTTATCTGGATGCTTTATGCATTACTTCGATTGACTACGCAAAATCTGCGACGACTTCTTTTGTACAATCCAAAGGAACTTTACCGTCGTGGGATAAGGGCAGAAAACGCAGTGAACACACAGAGATTTCCACAGAGCACATCCTGGCATCTTCAGCGATTCCTCTTTTGTTTCCACCGGTAAAGGTCGCAGATCGCTATTTTGGTGACGGTGCAGTTCGTAATCACGCTCCATGCAGTCCCGTGATTTATTTGGGAGCAGAGAAGTTGCTAGTTATTGGCGTGCGTTTGCAGGCTTCGACGGCCCATGAAATTCGCGGCAGTAGTGATTCCAATGCGCCAAGTGTCGCACGTGTTGTGAATACAATCTTAAACGGTGTTCTGTTGGATGCGGTTGAACAAGATATCGAAAGACTTCGTCGTTTGAATGAATATGCGAATGCGATTTCTTTAGAACAACAGAAAACAGTCTCGCTTCGCCCGATCGAACATCTTTTCATTTCTCCATCGGAAGATATTGGCGAGATGGCCGTCCAAAAAGCTTCTAAACTGCCACGGGTGATTCGCTATTTGATGAAGGGCCTTGGTAATATGCAAGACGCCAGCGAGATCATCAGCTATTTGCTTTTTGATCCTGGATTCTGCTCGGACCTTATTGAAATCGGTCGAAAGGACGGATTTTCTCACAAAGAACAGCTCATTCAGCTGATGCTAAAATAGTATTGGGATTACCTCCGCTTTGAGGTAATCTTTGAGGCGATGAAATCCAGTGCCGATAAGTACAAAAAAATGCATCCGTTAGAGTCCTTGGGAATTACCCCTGCGACTCGGGGAGATATTCGCGTGGAACGTCTGCACGATCGCATCATGCCAAAGGTGCCATTTCCTCATAAGCACGATTTCTATCAAATCGTGATCGTATATTCTTCCAAAGGTGTGCACGAGATTGATTTTCACAAGTACAAAGTGACAGGTCAGCAGGTTTTCGTGATTAAGCCTGGACAAGTTCATACATGGACGATGCCGAAAAATTCCAAAGGCTTTGTTATCGAATACACCAACGAGTCTTTTTCTTCCAAGACAAAGAACGAATTGATTCACATCAGCCGGACAGTGCCTGATCACACTAAAATTCCCAAAGAGCTTGCGAGCCTAAAACCCGTATTCTTGGAATTTATGGAAAAAGAGTTCTTAGGAGAGAATCCATTGAAGACTTCGATCCTTGAACACTATCTTTCGATACTTTTGTTGGAGCTTTATCGCGGGACCCACCGCGATACGGGAAGAACCCCGACTGAAGACCTGGTCACTCAATTCTCTGATTTAGTAGAGACTCATTACCGTGAAGAACATCATTTGAAGTTTTATGCGGATAAATTAAAAGTCTCACCCAAGGCGCTTTCCGGTAAAATACAGAAAGTCTTGGGGAGACCAGCTAAAGAAATCATTCTACAGCGATGTTTACTGGAAGCCAAAAGGCTTCTTTCCTATTCGCCGTTAAGTATTTCGGAAATCGGTTACGAGTTGGGATTCGACGATCCAAACTACTTCAGCCGTTTTCTAAAAACCTATCTTCAAGTCAACGCCGTTACCTTCAGAAAGAATAAAGGGCAAGGCGCCCACTAGAAAGTATCAGTAACGTGGGATGGAGCATCTGTACCTTCAGCGTGACTCTGCTCTGTTTGCAAGGCCACCTTACCAGTGATTCCTACCCATTCAGGGAAGAAGAAAGCCAAAATGGCATAAGCAAGAAAGCTAAAGATGGTAATCACAATAGCTCCACCAATAACCCACATACCTGCATCCATAATTGACCCCTTTCCTTAACTTTGAGTATAGCTTTCCCTCCCAAAAGAGGCCATGGAATAAAGGCCTCGGAACTAGCACAAATTTCCTTTTTTACTGGTCGACAGAAAGTCCTTCAGTTTACAATTTCACTTCAACAAGGATGTTTTCTATGATGCTCGGTCTTGAAGTTCTTCTCTCGAATCCCAAAATGTTGAAATCCCTCAAAGGGAAACGC
>JAGIAF010000372.1 GCA_017745015.1 Bdellovibrio sp.
CATTATCTCTGAGTCTGTTCTAAAAAAGACTCCTGCCGAGATGACCTTTCTGAGCGGAAATTAAGGTCTCTTCAGTTAGCGCCCTTGTATCAATATAAGACACTCCGTCGGTACAGCCATTGCTTTTATAGAACTGCATTGAAGATGTGATTCTTTAAAAGGAATAGCGATGAATAGACTTGGTTTGTCTGCAAATCTTATGGTCAAGGTAGTGACAGTTGTTGTCATTGGGGCCTTGTGTGGAACGTCAGGCGCCAATGCAGATGCTTCTCAGGTTCAGGCGGGGCTTGAAAGCTTCGCAGCTCAAATCAATAAATATTCAAAGTATATGCGCTTGGAGAAGGTCTCTGCATTGCCGGGCGATAAGCATGCAGATGTTGTTATGGCGATGGAAGACTCGCGTCCGATGTTTATTCTTCGCTATGATTCCGTGGCAGAAAGCAAACCCGAGCTTTTGGTCCATTCTATGGCGTATCTTCACGGCCTTAAGCAGACTCAATCGTCTAATAGCTATGGTCGTATGGAGCTTTTCTATAATGCGAGTCAGGGGAGCAAAGCCGCTCAGGCGGATTTGCTTTATAAGAAAGTTCAACTATCTCACAAAGAAAGCTCGCTGAAAGTTGCAAAGTCATTTCTGGAGACTACAACAGACAATCTTGATTCCAAGGTTGAGGCTTTGAATGCGAACTTCGAAGCCGAGAAAGCCTACGCCAGTGCATTGAGTGAGATAGCTGTGAAGGAAGTTCGTGCAAAAGACCGCAAACTGCAAGCCGACCGCGCGGCATCTAAAGTTTTGGATGCATGGGAAGCCCAAGAATTGAAGTTAAATGATCTTGTGGTAAGAAATGATCGCGCTGGTGTTGCGAAGATGCTTGAAGCCTATTTGCCTTGGGCCGTGATGGAGCCATTTGAAGCCAATGTTTGGAGACAATGGCTTGAGGCGATTCGCAATCCTGACTGGAATAAAACAGTTGTGGCTATTCGTGGTGTTGATTATGAGACCGATAAGGTTCAAAAATTAAAAATGGCTGATGGTTCGGAACGCTTGGGATTCTTTTCCACTGTTTTGACAAAGAACCAAGGCAGCTACACCCGTCGCCTGAGATCGTTGACGACGAATCGCGCGCCGAGAGATATGTCGGATACGTCAGCAGCAAAGTTATTAACCAATCAGTATTGGAATCATTCGGCGGATCCTAAAGCATCTAATTTTATCTCTTTCACCTTGGATCCTCAGGTCGCATCGGGTTTTGTAGGTTTTCCGAAATATGGAAAGGGCAAGGTTGAAGCTGGTGGCGGTATTTTAGCAGTACGCATGGACAGCCGTCGCTTGTTTCCGAATATGGGGTCAGGCCTAACCGGTGAAATTGAATATCTGGCGGCTTTGATTATTTTTCCTGATGAAGTGGTGTCTTATAAAGAAGTTTCGCGCCATGAAGACAGCGCAAGAATTCTTGAAACTGTCGTGGATGAAGTAAAAGAAAAGACCGGCGTGTTGTTGGTTGAAAATAGCGGCAGTATGGCGGAGCAAAGATTTAATAAGGCCGGTGGTGAAGCGTTTAAGTTGCAAATGGAAGCACCTAGAGCTGATGTTCTTAAGTGTTCTCAAGTTTTTAACTAGTTAGGAATTAGAAGATCGTGATTAAAGTATTTAGGGCTTTTTTCTTATTGTTAGTTTCTCTTAGTGCCGGAGCTGCGAGCGCCGGGCCGGTGTCTGCGTTGGATATTATGACCTTCGCAGATTCCTTCGAATGCCAGGATAAATTTCCGCATCACAGTTTTTGTGAGGCGGTTCAGTTTAAACCTTGGACTGGGGAAGAAAAAGCCATTGTGGGTAGCTATCTTTCTAAAATTAACGATCCTCGTCTTGCGGGGGTGTTGAAAGCTATTCAACAGACCGGCATCACTAAAATTCATCGCGTCACTTACTCGGCTCGTTGGTACAGCAACCCTCAATTCCGTCGCGTGGAGTTTGTGCGTTCTGCTGAAAAGGCCTTCCTGTGGGTGAATCCCGTGACGAATGTTATCGGGGTCACGGATTCTTTCTTTGCAGGGACTCCTTTCATGGATCCTTATGCTAAGGTAGACCGCAAGCAGATTAATATTTTGCATGAGCTGATGCATGACTTCGATATTGCCACAGATCATAAATACTCGACGGATGATTTTGAAAAAGCAGCAGGGTGGGACTGGAACGGGAAAGAAGCCGTTGTCACCGGGCTCGACTATGAAAAAGCCAAGGCTCAGTTTCAAGGAGTGCTAGCTTTAGTCAAAGAAAAGAAAGTGGCAGAGGCTTACGCTCTTGATCGTGAGCTTGGCCGAGCCAATGGTTTCCCGACTTTGTACGCTTTAACAGGACAGTTCGAGTGCTTTGCCGAAGCTGTGGCCTATTATATTTTTGATCCCACAGCTCCGCAGTACTATCGCAAAGATCTTAAAACATATCTCGACATTATTTTGTCTCAATAGATTTAAGGTGTAGATGTTTGCACTTGCTCAAAATAGGCGGCGAGGGCGGCGATATCTTTATCACTGAGTCGTCTTGCTATCTCCAGCATTTGGCCAGGGCTATTCGCTCGTTGACCTGATTTCCATAAATTCAATTGCGCTTGAATATAGCTGCCGAATTGTCCTGCGATGTAGGGAATTGCCGGTCCCATTCCGATGCCGCCGGGACCGTGGCAGTTGTTGCAAGCTTGGACCATAATCTTTTGATCACCAGTTTTTGCCAGCAGCTCGCCGCGCTTTAGGATGCTAGCCGCGGGTTTCTTCGCAGGTTTCCACTTTTGCATTTTTAAAGAAGCGTAATAAGCGGAAACATTGTCACGCTCTTGGCCACTCAGAGCTTTGGCGATAGGCTCCATCACGGCATTCTTCCGAGCGCCCGAAGCGTAGTCTTCCAATTGACGAGACAGGTAC